>NZ_JBHXMY010000539.1:0-4015 GCF_042720195.1 Nocardia sp. NPDC058497
CCCACTTATTTGGGGCGGCCGGTGAGTTTGTTTAAACCCCACCCCCCGCCGCCCCCCCCCCCTTACCACACATGCCCCCCCACCCCCTCCCGGCGGGTGCCGGCCATTTACGTACCCCCCTTGGTGGGGCCCCAAAGCCGCCCCCGGGGGGGGGGTGGCGCCCGCTTTTGTTTGTGTCGGTAGCGCCGCGTATACCTAAACCTATGACTGAGGACGGCTCCGGCACTTCCGCCCCGGCGGCCTCCGGCGCTGCCGCGCAGGCAGGCGCACCGGGCAGTTCGGCGGAGCAGCCGTGGCCGGTGCGGTCGGTCGCGGTGAAGGTCGCGCAGTGGATCGACCGGCTCGGCAGCGTGTGGGTGGAGGGTCAGGTCACCCAGATCAATCTGCGGCCCGGCACGCGCACCGCGTTCCTGGTGTTGCGCGATACCTCGGCGGATATGTCGCTGTCGGTGACGTGTGATCCGGAATTGTTGCGGCGCAGTCCCGTTCCGCTGACCGAGGGCAGCCGGGTCGTGGTCTACGGCAAGCTGCAGTTCTTCACCGGGCGAGGCACGCTGTCGCTGCGGGTCACCGAGATCCGGCCCGTCGGCATCGGCGAGTTGCTGGCCCGAATCGAGCGGTTGAAGTCACTGCTGGCGGCGGAAGGGCTGTTCGATCCGCGGCTCAAGCGGCCGCTGCCGTTCCTGCCCGGCACCGTCGGGCTGATCACCGGGCGGGCCGGTGCCGCCGAACGCGATGTGTTGACCGTCGCCCAGAACCGTTGGCCCGCAGTCCGTTTCGTCGTGAAGAACACCGCAGTGCAGGGGCCGACAGCCGTCCCGCAGATGCTGGACGCGCTGGCCGCGCTGGATCGCGACCCTGCCGTCGACGTGATCGTGCTCGCCCGCGGCGGCGGCAGTACCGAAGACCTGCTGCCGTTCTCCGACGAGGCGCTGTGCCGGGCCATCGCCGCCGCCACCACCCCGATCGTCAGCGCGATCGGCCACGAACCCGACGCCCCGCTGAGCGATCTCGTCGCCGACGTGCGCGCCGCGACACCCACCGACGCCGCCAAACGCATCGTCCCCGACGCCGCCGCCGAACTCGCCGGTGTGCGCGAGATGCGGGCCCGCTCGGCCGCCGCGCTGCGCGGCTGGGTGCAGCGCGAGGCCCACATCATCGCCCAGTTGCGCTCGCGTCCCGTCCTCGCCGATCCGCTGCGTGAGCTGCGGCACCGCCACGACGAGGTGGAGCGGCTGCGCCTGGCGGCCCGCCGCACGGTCGAGCAGACGCTGCGCACCGAGTCCACCGCGGCCGTGCATCTACGCGAGAAGCTCACCGCTGTCGGTCCCGCCGCGACGCTGGCCCGTGGCTACGCTGTCGTGCAGCGCGTCGCCGGACCGGAACGTCACGTGGTCCGCGCGATCTCCGACGCCCCCGCGGGCAGCCAGCTCCGCATCCGCGTCGCCGACGGCGCGATCAGCGCCGCCGCGCTCGGCACCCAGCGCCTGACACCCGCCACCGACGACAAGGGGAAATGACCGTGCCCGACGCCGGAACCGAGCCTGCCGACACCCTCGCCGAGATCGCCGCCTTCGGCTACGAACGCGCCCGCGACGAACTGGTCAATGTGGTCAAGATGCTCGAGCAGGGCGGCCTCGACCTCGACGACTCGCTCGCCCTCTGGGAACGCGGCGAGGCACTGGCGACCCGCTGCGAGCAGCATCTGGCCGGTGCGCGCAAGCGTGTGGAGGACGCCATCGCCTCGCACGCCGACGACGACGCAGGCCAGTAGGTTCACCGCCCGCGCAGCGGCAACACGGCCTTACGCGCAACACCGGCTGGACCTACAGCTTCAGTGATACATCCAGTCGGTCGGTGAGCTGCGGCTAGGCCGAGACATCCGGCCGGTGAGCTGGGGCCTAGGCCGAGCCCGAAGACGCCAGGCAGCTCGGGACGCTGCCTGAGCTGTCCACATATCCGGCCTGCAGCATCTTCATCAACAGGCACACGGCTTCGGCCACTGCCGAACCCGTATCCGCGACCGGGGCCGCGGGTGCGCCGGTGACCGGCGCTGCGGATGCGACTCCGGCGGGCGCCAGCAGCGCGGCCGCCGTCAGGACCAGGGCGGCAACAGACTTCTTCATGCGGAACTCCTCCGGTCACGACCAACGATGCCGGAGACGTTAAGCGCCGTCCCCAACCGGTGGAACCCGGCAGTTCTGCGGGCTCGACAGCCGGTACTCAGCGTGATGAACTCACTTCGACAGCGGTTGCGCGGTGGTGACAGCCTTCGCCAGCGTGGTGAACGCGGCCTCGTTACCCGCGCCGGTGATCAGCACCCGGACCCCGCCCAGGTCGGCGATCCAGGCGGATTCCTCGGTCGGCTCCGCGTAGACGACCCACTTCTGCCCGTCCACATCCTGCGTTCCGGTGGCGTAGCGCGAGCCGAGCACGTGCCTGGCCAGCGCTTCCTCGGACGCCGAGCTCTGCGAGAGCCGCATGTAGGTGCCCTGCGGGGTCAGATAGCCGACGGTGCTCACGGGACCGCCACCCGCGGCGACGATGGTTTCGCGGCTGCCCGAGTTCGACACCCAGTCCTGCGGGAGCTCCGGGTTGCGGATCGGGAACGGCAGCGACTTGGCGTCGGAGCGCAGCGCCGAGTCGGCGTCGAAATGCGGCACCTGACCTTGCGTCGGGCCGTTCGTCGCCACCGTGCACTGGCTCGCGGCGCCCGCAAGCACGATCGCGATCAGCACCAACGGGATCAGCGACCAGAAAAGGTCGCGATAGTCGTTGAAGATCCGGTGCTTCTGCTGGGCCACGGCTACCAGTATCCACTCGACGCCGACCAGGGCTGTCAGCGGGCATCCGAGGAGGTGGTGCACGACCGTGCCAGATCTGAATGCGACAATTGCCCCCGTACACCAACGCCAAGGAGGCACTCCGCAATGACGGCATCTTCGCCCGCCCCCAGCCGCCGCGAGGCACCCGACCGCAACCTCGCACTCGAGCTGGTCCGCGTGACCGAGGCAGGCGCGATGGCAGCGGGCCGCTGGGTCGGTCGCGGAGACAAGGAAGGCGGCGACGGCGCGGCCGTCGACGCCATGCGCCAGCTCGTCAGCTCCGTCTCCATGCGCGGCGTCGTCGTCATCGGTGAAGGCGAGAAGGACGAAGCGCCGATGCTGTACAACGGCGAATTGGTCGGTGACGGCACCGGCCCCGAGGTCGACTTCGCCGTCGACCCGATCGACGGCACCACGCTGATGTCGAAGGGCTCCCCCGGCGCCATCGCGGTGCTCGCGGTCGCCGAGCGCGGCGCCATGTTCGACCCGTCGGCCGTGTTCTACATGCACAAGATCGCCGTCGGCCCCGACGCCGCCGGCTCGATCGACATCACCGCCCCGATCGGCGAGAACATCCGCCGCGTCGCCAAGGCCAAGAAGTCCTCGGTCTCCGACCTCACCGTCTGCATCCTGGACCGCCCCCGCCACGCCGAGATCATCCAGCAGACCCGCGACGCGGGCGCCCGCATCCGCCTGATCTCCGACGGTGACGTCGCAGGCGCCATCGCCGCCGCGCGCCCCGAGTCCGGCGTCGACATCCTGGTCGGCATCGGCGGCACCCCCGAGGGCATCATCGCCGCCGCCGCACTGCGCTGCCTCGGCGGCGAACTGCAGGGCATGCTCGCCCCCAAGGACGACGAAGAGCGCCAGAAGGCCATCGACGCCGGCCACGACCTCGACCGCGTCCTGTCCACCACCGACCTGGTCGCAGGCGAGAACGTCTTCTTCTGCGCCACCGGCGTCACCGACGGCGACCTGCTGCGCGGCGTCCGCTACTTCGGCGGCGGCGCCTCCACCCAGTCGATCGTCATGCGCTCCAAGTCCGGCACCGTCCGCATGATCGACGCCTACCACCGCCTCACCAAGCTCCGCGAATACTCCTCCGTCGACTTCGACGGCGACGACAGCGCCAACCCGCCACTGCCGTGATGTGACGGACCGCGCACCCCGTGTGCGCGGTCCACTCCTTA
>NZ_JBHXMY010000540.1:0-4012 GCF_042720195.1 Nocardia sp. NPDC058497
GTTCGGCCTCGGGCGGGCTGCGGGGTCTCCCTCTAAAACCCTCTCCCGGGGCGGGTGGTGTTGGCGCCGCGCACACCACCGCGGTGACCGCGGCGAGCAACAGTGCCGAGAGAGTGAGCGTGAGGACGCCGGGTGGCATCGCCTTGGTCGTGCAGTGGACGATGTCGACGTCGCAGTGCGCGGCCGTCTTGATGACATCGAGGATGTCGTTGGCGTCGGTGATCGAGGTCGATGCGGACGCTGTTGCGTGATGACCGTCGGAGTGCGAGTGCTCACGGACCAGCGAGCAGTCGACAGCTGGGACCATGAGCAGCGCTGCCATCAGCAGCGCGGCCGGCCAGCCCCTGTGTCGCAACCGAACGAAGAGTTTCACTATGGACCGATGGTAACGACTCGATAACGGGCCTCGCGATCCTGGCACACCGGCAGGGCGGACAACGGTCGCGCTCCGTACGGGCGGGGTGCGTTGTCGGCCTGCGAAAGGCGAGTCGTGCACCAGTGGTTCACGCAACAGCCGCACCTCCTCGCCAAATATGTCAGCTACCAACAGTTTCCAGGATGCGCCCCCGGGTTCGAACGGGCTGGTTGACATCCACGCCAGTCAATCTACTATCTCGGTACGTAAATAGTTTCAGTTGTGTGATCAGGCGCACGTGCCGGTCCGTCGCCTCCATCGATCTCCGCGGCGTCACGTCTGCGACATGCCCTGGTGACGAACTCGTGACGCCCGATGGCGAGTCACACGGCCCGATCGCTTCAACACGCGTGGCAGCACACCGTCGGGAACTACGAAAGGATCCACCGCGCCACCCCATTCTACGGCGAGGAGTTCTCGTCGGACCGCATGTACGCTTGCCGCCACCTCGAACGCGGCAGCAGCATCGCTGGTCGCGCGCCGGTTCTCGCCGCATCCCCGGTCCGCTGATCGCGACGCCGCATGGCGAGTGGCGAAAACGCTCGGACCCCGTACCTGAGAGGAGGTGATCTGCCGATGAACCCGCTGAAGATGTTGTGCGACTGGATGTGCACCATGATGGCTTCGTGCTGTCAGATGTAGCCGACCGGCCCCGAGCCCGGGCCGTGGACCTTCGATGTCCGAAGAGATGCTGCCCGGGCCGGGCTGATCTACGATGTGGCTACGTAGATAGGCTTTGCCTGGTGAGGAGGACGTCGTGGCACACCGGTTCGGCGATCTCGAAGCTGTCGTGATGGACCACGTCTGGGCTTCCGAAGAGGACCTCACCGTCCGCGACGTCTACGAGAGCTTGCTGCTCGACCGCGAGATCGCCTACACGACGGTGATGTCGACGATGGACAACCTGCACCGCAAAGGCTGGCTCGATCGGGAACGCGACGGCAAGGCGTACCTGTACTGGCCGACGCTGACCCGCGAGGAGTACAGCGCCCAGCTCATGCGCCAAGCACTCGACGGAACCCGCTCCGACCTGGTCCTTGCGCATTTCGTCGAGCAGATCACCGAAGACGAGACCGACGCTTTGCGCGCGATCTTGCGCAGACTTCGGCGAAAGCGTTCCCAGGACGGCTGACTCCCGCTACGAACGGGCCAAGGAACCGCGGCGAGCAGGTCAGACCTGGGCAGCAGTGGCTGGGCCCGAACCGTCGACATGGTTCGAGCCCAACCACGGTGCGCTACTTGGCGGGCGCGGGGTTGTTCGGCATCGGCGAGTTGATCGTGGTGAAGTACTGGGCCGCGGCCATGATCGCGACCGGGGCGGTGATGAAGATCTGGCCCGCGATGGTGCCGATCGGGCCTGCGATCAGCGCGCCGCCGATGCAGCCGACCGCGGCGGCCGGGATGAACGGGCCGAACAGGCCGACGATGGTCGCCGCGGCGACACCGGCGCCCAGGATGCCGCCGAGTACGCAGCCGACGGCCGCGCCGCCCAGGCCGCCGACCAGGGTGGCGACGCTGGCGCCCAGCGAGATGGTGCCGGTCATCCGGCTCCAGGCCGCGACCTCACGGTCGTACTCGCTCTTCCACGGCGCCTTGTCCTCGTAGGGCAGCGCGACCGGCTTGTAGGTGGCGTGCGCGAGGTCGAACCGCGGGGTCAGGGTGGCGTTGCGACCGGAGATCTCGGCGGCGATCGGGAAGACGAATTCGTCCACGCGGAAGGACAGTTCGGTGCCCGCGACCGTGGTGCCGTCGGCTGCCTTGATCTTGAACACCCCGTCCTCGACGACCATCGAGCCCGCGTCGGTGCCGATGATCGTGGATTCCCCGGTGGTGCTCGCGGTGTAGTTGATCGGCGCGTTCGGATCCGCGGCGGGCGCAGCGTGTGCAGTGCCTGCCGCGATGCCGATGGCAACGCTGACGGTCGAGGCCAGCAGGGCGAACTTGGTGATTTTCACGGGGGTGAACCTTTCGTGTTCCTCGTGGTGAGCTGCGCGGCGCAGAAGCTGCGGACCGAACGAACCGGAACCATAGCTAGGTAAGCCTCACCTATCAATACCTTGCCCCTAGCTAAACTCTTCGCAAGTCAGGCAAGCCTCACCTACGTAACCCTTTCGTAGGCTAACCTCCCAGCGACGTAGTTCGACTCGAGAGAGATTTCCCTGATGAGAGGCCCGCACTGGTGCGGCTGGTTGCTGACGGTCGCGTTGCTGATCGCGGCCCGTTCGCTGAGCCTGCTGGTCGGCACGAAATCGATTCCGGCCGACGAGGTTTGGCAGGCGCTGTCCGGTCCGGTGACCACACCCGACCACGTCACCGAATACCGGCTGCCGCGAACGGTTCTCGGACTGCTCGCCGGACTGGCTCTCGGAGTCGCGGGCTGCCTGATGCAGGGCCTGACCCGAAACCCGCTCGCCGACCTGGATTACAGGGTGTCAACGCGGGCGCAGCCTTCGCGATCACTGTCGCGGTGGGAGTGCTCGGCGTGAGTGAGATCACGTCCTCCGCCTGGTTCGGCTTCGCCGGCGCCGCGCTGGTCTCGGTGATCGCGTACGCCCGAGAAGGTGGACGGCATGATCACCGCCTACACCGACCCGACAAGGTGGCGAAGGTGAAGTCCGGTCCGAAGCCGCCACAGGGCGCGGCGGCCGTGTGGCAGCCCCAGGCGGACGGCAAGCCCATCCTGCCCCAACCGGTGAGCACCGTCGTCGACGCTCCGGTGCTGTTCGTGATCAAGCTCGACGGCGGCCGCGACAACGCCCAGCTGAAGCAGGCACGGAACCATTACAGCGCAGTCATTCCCATGGATCGATGACAGTCACGCCGGTCGCTCGGAAGGCTGTGTCACGGGTCGCGATGCTCATTCCGGCTGCCTTGGCCGTTGCCGCGATATAGCCGTCGGACCTACCGATGGCAATGCCCGCGGCCCGTGCGGTTGCCATGAGATCCGCGTACTCCGCTGCGTCAGCCAGATCGAATGGGAGTACGCGGCCGGCGAACAGCGGCATGATCCGGGTCTCGAAACGTTCGCGCATCCGGTCTCGGCGGGCGCCGTCCGGCATAGCGGCCAGACCGTAGCGGATCTCGGCGACGGTAATCGTCGAGAGGTAGAGCGTGCGGAACGGGGTGCCGTCCAGCCACGCGATCACCCGCGGGTCGGGGACCTTGCGCATGGTCTCGGAGATGACGTTGGTGTCCAGGACGATCACTAGTCGAACTCCAGTGGCTCGGCAGGTGCACGGTCACGATCGTTGATCAGGTCGTATTCGTCGTCGGTCAGTTCGAAATCGCGGCCGATCTCGGCCAGGAGCGAACCGAGCTTGATGTTCTCATCGGGTTCGGGTGCGACGGCATCGGTCAGGATCGCACGTACCTCGGCTTCGGTACTGCGGCCGTTCGAGGCTGCGCGCAGACGCAACCGGTCACGGACATCATCGGGTAGATCGCGAACGGTCAATCGGGCCATGATGGTCACCCACTCCACAAAATGGCGCTATTGGCGCCAGTGACGTCACTGGCGCCAATTCTAGGAGTGGTTCCGGTACAACGCAAGGGGCCCATTCCCGTCGGGGTGAACCGCCAGGGCCCCCGGGGGGGGCG
>NZ_JBHXMY010000541.1:0-4007 GCF_042720195.1 Nocardia sp. NPDC058497
TGTGCGCGACAGCCCGTGCCCGATCGGGTGGGGCGGCGGTTGACTCCCCCGAGGGGGTCCCCCGGGCTTTTCACACCTCCCATTTTTCACCGGGGGGGTTTTTTTTTCCCGGCCCCCCCGCCCGCGCACGTACGCGCCTGGGTGCGGCACAGACACCGTCACCAGCGTGCGGACCAGGTCGGGTCGGGCGCCGGCCAGCGACCAGGCGACCACGGCGCCCCAATCGTGGCCGACCAGATGCACCGGGCCGCGGTCGATCTCGCGGATCAGCGCGACCACGTCGCCGACCAGTTCGGACACCCGGTAGGCGAATCGGCCCCGCGGCCGCGCGCCCGGCGAATAGCCGCGCTGATTCGGGGCGATGGTGCGGTAGCCGCGGGCGTTGAGCAGCCCGGTGAGCTCGGACAGCGAGCTCGCGGTCTGCGGAAAGCCGTGCAGGGCAAGGACGACATTGCCGTCGATCGGACCGGAGTCCACCACGTCGAACCGGAGTCCGGCACGGGTGAAGGAGGTCAATCGGTTGCTCACGGGATCCTCCGGTCGATCGACGGCCAAATTGACTGATCGGTAAATTACCTCGCGCTCAGTGGGTCGTCAACGACCGGTGCCGCCGTGGACGACCGCGACTTCGGCGCCGCCGAGGTCGAAGGCCCGATGCAGCACGCGAACCGCCTCGTCCAGGTCCGTGTCGCGGACCAGCACCGAGATCCGGATCTGCGAGGTGGCGATCAGGTCGAGGTTGATGTTCGCCGCGGCCAGCGCCTCGCAGAACGTCGCGGTGACGCCAGGATGGTTCTTCATCCCGGCGCCGATCAGCGAGACCTTGCCGACCCGATCGTCGTAGCGGACGTCGGCGAAACCGATGTCGGCGCGGCGCTCGCTCAGCAGTGCCACCGCGCGGGCGCCGTCGGCGGCGGGCAGGGTGAAGGTGATGTCGGTGCGGCCGGTGCCGGTGTTCTGCACGACCATGTCGATGGGGATCTCGGCGTCGGCGACCGCGCGGAATACCTGCGCCGCGTAGCCGGGCTCGTCGGGCAGGCCGACGACGGTCACCTTGGCCTCGGTGCGGTCGTGCGCGACACCGGTCAGCACGGCCTGATCGGCGGGGATGTCGGCCATCGAGCCGAACACGGTGGTACCGACGGCATCGGTGTAGGACGAGCGCACATGCACCGGCACGTGGTAGCGGCGCGCGTATTCGACGCAGCGCAGCATCAGCACCTTCGAACCGCAGGCCGCCATCTCGAGCATCTCCTCGTAGGAGATCTGGTCCAGTTTCTGCGCGTCGGGCACGATGCGCGGATCGGCGGTGAAGACGCCGTCGACGTCGGTATAGATCTCGCAGACATCAGCATTCAGCGCCGCGGCCAGCGCGACGGCGGTCGTATCGGAACCGCCGCGACCCAGCGTCGTGACGTCACGGCTGTCCTGGCTGACGCCCTGGAAGCCGGCGACGAGCACCACCTCACCGTCGTCGAGGGCGCGGCGGACCCGGTCCGGGTCGACCTCGATGATCTTGGCGTTGCCGTGCGCGCCGGTGGTGATCACGCCGGCCTGGGAGCCGGTCAGCGATCTGGCATCGGCACCCAGCGCGTGAATCGCCATGGCCACCAGGGCATTCGAGATGCGTTCGCCCGAGGTCAGCAGCATGTCCATCTCCCGCGGCGGTGGTGCGGGCGCCACCTGGCCTGCCAGGTCCAGCAATTCGTCGGTGGTGTCGCCCATGGCGGAGCAGACCACCACCACATCGTGACCCTGCTTCTTCGTCCCCACGATCCGCTCGGCGACCCGCCGGATCCGCTCCGCGCTCGCCACCGACGATCCGCCGAATTTCTGCACAACCAGGGCCATCCCTCGTCCTCTCCCCTGCTCGCCCACGCGCGATCCGCGGGTGACCCTTCCGAGTATCCCGGCATTTCTGGCACGACTGTGCTGATTGGTGGTGAAAATGACTGCCGCCGAGACGATTCGGCCGCGATACTGGCTGGATGGGGGTGGCGCGAGCGGCGTTCGTTCCCGGCTCGGCAGTTCTCGGCGGTTAGGCGAATTCCCATGACCAATCAGCTCTTTCGTTCCCCGCGGCCCCGGTTCGGGGTCGCAGTTCTCGGCACCGGATCGCTCGCCGCGGAGGTCACGCGGATCCTGCGCGACACGCGGGGCGATTTGCGGGAACGCGCCGGTGCGGAGCTGGTGCTCGACGGGCGGGCGGAGCTGGTGGTCGATGTGACCGAGGGCATCGGCTCGGTGACGGCGGTGCGCGACGCACTGCACGAGGGCCGGTCGGTGATCACCGCGAACACCGCGCTGATCGCCGAGCATGGGCATCGGCTCGCCGCGGCCGCCGAGCAGCACGGCGCCGACCTGTTCTTCGAAGCGGCGGTGGCGGGCGGGGTTCCGGTGGTGCGGCCGCTGACCCAGTCGCTCTCCGGTGACCGGGTGAACCAGGTGCTCGGGGTCTTCCCCGCCGAGCACAGCAGGCACGCCGCCGCGCAGGCGGCGATCCTGGCGACGCTGGCGTTCCACACCCGGGTGGAGGTCGGTGACGTGCACTTCGAGGAGTACGGCCCGGCGGCGGCGCACGATCTCGATGCCGCCGAGGCGCTCGGCCTGCGCCTGCGCACGCTCACCGTGTGCACCAGGGTCGCCGAAGACGGTGGCAAGGAACAGATCTCGGTCCGCGTCCACCCCGCGCTGCTCCCGGCGACCGATCCCCTCGCCCGGGTCGACGCGCCGTTCAGCGCGGTGGCCGTCGACGCCGCGGGCGCGGGCAGGCTGATGTTCTACGGTGACGGCGCCACCACCGCCACCGCCTCGGCCCTGCTCGGCGACCTCATCACCGCCGCCCGCAACCGCGTCCACGGCGGCCGCGCACCCCGCGCCTCCTACTACGCCGAACTCCCCGTCGCCCCGCTCGGCGACACCCCCACCCGCTACTACCTGAACCTGCGGGTCACCGACCACGCCGGTGCGCTGGCCGAGGTCGCGGCGGTGTTCGCGGACCACGGGGTGAGCATCGCCCGTGTGCGCCAGGAGCACCGCGGCGACGACGCCCACCTGATCGTCCTCACCCACCGCGCCCTGGAGTCGGCGCTCACCGACACAGTCGACGCGCTCACGGACGCAACCTGTGTCCGCGAGGTGACGACCCGGTGGCGGATCGAGGGCACCGACGACTAGCAGCACCGTCCGGTCGACGAATTCACGATGCCTTCGGAGCGTCGGTTACTCGCCGCGCCGCGCGTCTGTCGGTTCGTAGCGACGGGTGAAATCGAGGATTCGCGCGGTGACCTTGTCCGGGATCTGATGGAAGATGCCGTGCCCGGCGCCGCGGAAGACCTCGATCTCGCAGGACTTCACGTTCTCACGCAGCCGGTTTCCGGCGAGCTCGTTGTCGACGGCCAACGATTCCGACCCGAACAACCACAGGGTCGGGAGCGAGAGCGACGCGAGGCGCTCGTCGGTGAACATCTTGGGATAACCGATCGTGGGGACGTAGCCGAGAGCAGCTTTCACCCCAGCGAATTCGGCGTCGGTCAGCGTCACGCCGGGGTTGAGCCAGGCGTTCATCTTCCTCAGGTTCTTGTCGGTGGGCCGGGCGCCGACCTTGATCATCGTCCACAGCACGCTCCACTTGATCTTCGTCAACGTGCCGCCGGGCTCGATCACCGTCAGGCTCGCCAGCCGCTGCTGCTGATCGACGCCGATGGCCATTGCCTGCCAGCCGCCCTGCGAGTAGCCGACCAGATGGACCCGGTCGACACCGAGTCCGTCGAGGAGTTCACCGAACCAGGCGCCGAACCCCTGCTCATCGATCGGCGCGGTCTGCACGCTGAGACCCGGCACGCCGATCATCTCGGGCATGTAGACGACGTGGTCGCGCGCGAAGTCCTCGATCACGTGGTTCCACGCCAGGCTGTTGCCACCGAGTGAGTGCAGCAACACGATCGGAACCCCTTCGCCCGCACCAGCTCTGCGGACCCGGGTGGACCCGCCCGACGGGGCGACCT
>NZ_JBHXMY010000542.1:0-3976 GCF_042720195.1 Nocardia sp. NPDC058497
AACAAAGCCATCTACAACTCTCAAATCGAAGAATACGAAGTTAGTTTATATTAATTATTAAAAACCGGCCCGCAGCCTGCGCACCATCTCCTCGACGGGAACCACGGCCTTGCCGTCGAGGTGACCGCACCGCTTCGGGTTGACCTGGTCCTCGAAGTGCGCGCCGGCGATCCCGGCGTCTTCGAGGAAGGTGACGGTGCGGGCCGCGCTCATCGGCTCACCGAAGCCGGTGTCGGCGTCGATGAGGACCGGCAGGTCGGTGACCCGGGCGATCTGGCGGCCGCGCTCGGTGACCTCGCTGAGCGTGGTGAGCCCGATATCGGGCAGCGCGAGGTCGGCGGAGACCACCGCGCCCGAGACGTAGACGCCTTCGAAGCCGATCTCCTGGATCAGCTTGGCCACCAACGGATTGAACGCGCCGGGGATGCGCTGGATCCGGTCCGAAGCCAGGCCTGCCCGGAAGGCGAGGCGCTTGTCGGCGGCCGAGGTCGCCGAGGCCAGCAAGCCGGTCATCAGAACAGCCCCTTCGGCAACTTCGGCGCGCGGGCCAGCACCTCGTCGGAGACGGTGAAGTTCAGCTGTCCCAGCTCCTCGGCGGTCAGCTCGGGGGTGCGCTGGGCGACGTCGAGGAAACGATCCTGCTCGGCCGGGTCGATGACGCCCTCGGCGAGCGTGCGGAACTTCGCGATGTACTGGTCGCGGGCGAACGGGCGGGCGCCCAGCGGGTGGGCGTCCGCGACGGCCAGCTCGTCGACGATCACCTCGCCGCTCTTCAAGGTGACCTCGGCGCGGGCGCCGAAGGCCTTCTCGTTCGGGTCGGTGGAGTGGTAGCGCCGGGTCCACTCCGGGTCCTCGGCGGTGGAGATCTTGCGCCACAGCTCGACGGTGTCGGGGCGCTGCGCGCGCTCGGGGGCGTAGGAACGCTCGTGGTGCCAGGTGCCGTCCTGCAGGGCGACCGCGAAGATGTACATCACCGAGTGGTCGAGGGTTTCCCGCGACGCCGTCGGATCGAACTTCTGCGGATCGTTGGATCCGGTGCCGATGACGTAGTGGGTGTGGTGGCTGGTGTGCAGCACGATCGTGGCGATCTGGTCGAGATCGCCGATGCGGTCGCGCATCCGGCGCGCCAGGTCGATCGGGGCCTGGCTCTGGTATTCGGCCGAGTGCTCCTTGGTGTAGGTGTCGAGGATGCCGCGCTTGGGCTCGCCGGGGTCGGGCAGCGGCACCGAGTACTCCGCGTTCGGCCCGCCGAGCAGCCAGGCGATGACACCGTCCTCACCCTCCCAGATCGGGGCGGGGGCGCCCTCACCACGCAGGGCGCGATCGACCGCTTCGACCGCCATCTTCCCGGCGAAGGCCGGTGCGTAGGCCTTCCAGCTCGAGATCTCGCCCTTGCGGGACTGGCGGGTGGCGGTCGTGGTGTGCAGGGCCTGCCCGATCGCCTGGTAGATCGTCTCGGTGTCCAGGCCGAGCAGGGTGCCGATACCGGCCGCGGCGGAGGGGCCGAGATGGGCGACGTGGTCGATCTTGTGCTCGTGCAGGCAGATCGCGCGGACCAGGTCGACCTGGATCTCGTACCCGGTGGCCAGACCGCGGATCAGCTCGGCGCCGCTGCGGCCGGTGTGCTGGGCGACGGCGAGGATCGACGGGATGTTGTCACCTGGGTGCGAGTACTCCGCGGCCAGGAACGTGTCGTGGAAGTCCAGCTCGCGCACCGCGACACCGTTGGCCCACGCCGCCCACTCCGGGGAGAACCGGCCGGGCACCCCGAACACCGCGGCGCCGGGCCCGGAGGGATGCGCCAGCGCCTGGGCGCGCGCGTTGGCCACCGGACGGCGAGTGATCGAGGCCGCCGCCACCGCCGCGTTGTCGATGATCCGGTTGACGATCATCTCCTCGGTCTCCGCGGGCACCGGCACCGCGTCGGTGGCAACCTCGGCGATCCGCCACGCGAGGTGTTCCTCCCGCGGGAAGTCCTCGGCGGAACGGTGCGTGCGGACGAGATGGTTCTTCACGGTTGCGGCCTCCAGGAGCGGTGAATGTCTACTGCCTGTTTCGCACGTTACACACGCCGCGATTACCGCGAAATACACCGCAAATGCCAAATGTTGTGGACGAAAATCAGCAAAGTTGCGTAAGTTGTGAAAGCAGGCGCTGCTACATTGGCGCTATGCAGAAGATGTACGCGGGCGCGCGGCTGCGGACGCTGCGTGAACAACGGGGGCTGTCCCAGTCGGGGATGGCGAAGGTGCTCGGGCTATCGGTGAGTTACGTCAACCAGCTCGAGAACGATCAGCGACCGTTGACCGTGCAGGTGCTGCTGCGGCTCAACGCCACCTTCGACCTGGACATGGGCTTCTTCGCCGCCGACACCGATGCCCGGCTGCTCGCCGACCTGCAGGACGTGTTCGCCGACGACCCCGACGCCTCCTCGGTCACCAACGCCGAACTCGACGACTTGATGACCCGGGTGCCCGGTGCGGCCAGGCTGCTGGTCAGCCTGCATCGGCGCCTGCGCGGGGCCACCGAGCAGCTGGAGCAGTTCTCCGCGGGCATCGAGGGCTCGATCGTGGAACCCGGCACGGCGATGCCGTACGAAGACGTCCGCGACTTCTTCTACGACCGGCGCAATCACATCCCCGAACTCGACCACGCCGCCGAGCAGCTCTTCACCCAGAACCGGCTCAGCATCGGCGGCCTGGACCTGCAGCTGACCCGGCTGCTGCAGGAACGCCACCGCATCACCGTCACCATCCGATCCGACAACCCCACCGATCCCGGTCCCAAACGGATCTACGACCCGCTGGCCCGCCAGATCACCCTGGCCCGCAGGCTCTCCCCCGGGCAGCGGGCCTTCCAGCTCGCCACCCAGCTGGCGTTCCTCACCCACGCCGACACCATCGACACGCTCACCGCGTCGGTGGAGACGATGCCCGCCGGCTCCCGAGAGCTGTTGCGGATCGGTCTGGCCAACTACTTCGCGGGTGCGTTGATCCTGCCGTACACCAGGTTTCGCAACGCTGCCGAAGAGCTGCACTACGACATCGATCTGTTGTCGTCGATATTCGAGGTCGGCTTCGAGACCGTCTGCCACCGGCTCTCGACCTTGCAGCGCCCGAACCAGCGCGGTGTCCCCTTCTTCTTCGTCCGCACCGACCGCGCGGGCAATATCTCCAAACGGCAGTCCGCCACCGCCTTCCACTTCTCTCGGGTCGGCGGCAGCTGCCCGCTGTGGGTGGTGCACGAGGCCTTCACCACGCCGGGCCGGATCCGCACCCAGATCGCCGAAATGCCCGACGGCCGCAAGTACCTGTGGCTGGCCCGCACGACCGACGAGAGCACACCCGGATTCCTCTCTCCCAAAAGGGATTTCGCGATCGGCCTCGGCTGCGACCTCGCCTACGCCGAGAAGCTCGTCTACTCGCACGGGCTGTCGATCCACGACGAGACCACCGCGGTCCCGATCGGCGCGGGCTGCAAGATCTGCGAACGCCCCGACTGCGCCCAGCGCGCCTTCCCGCAACTGGGCCGGGCGATCCGCGTCGACCAGAACCGGGCCGCCAATATCCCCTACACCCCGGCCGACCGGGAACCCGCACCGCACGCCCCCTGATGGAGACGCTCCGCGTCGGCGACACCCGAGGGCTCGCTATGCTGAGCGCGCAGCTGGTTCGCTGGTGACGACGTTTACGGGAGCCCCCGATCCGTCATCGGCGTCGAGAACCCCGTTCGGTGGCCACACCGGATGCGGGTGAAGAGGGAACCCGGTGGGAATCCGGGACTGTCCCGCAGCGGTGAACAGGAACGACCGCCGTCACCGGCACTGGGCGCCTTCGCGTCCGGGAAGCGACGGCCAGTAGGTGACCCGAGGCCTCGGGTCGGTGCCCGTGAGTCCGAAGACCTGCCCGCTGTGCCGTATACGCCTACCCCCGTCACCAGGACTTCGCGCGCTTCCGTGAGATCGCCGACGAGGTCG
>NZ_JBHXMY010000543.1:0-3966 GCF_042720195.1 Nocardia sp. NPDC058497
GCGGAGCCTGGCACCCATGCCCGCACCGGCATCCCACAGTCCCCACGCGATCGACACCGCCGGAAGCCCCTGCGCGCGCCGATATTCGGCCAGAGCGTCGAGGAAGGTGTTGGCGGCCGCGTAGTTGCCCTGTCCGGCACCACCGAATACCCCGGCGGCGGAGGAGTACAGGACGAACAGGGCGAGGTCGAGGTCCTTGGTGGCTTCGTGCAGCCACCATGCGGCATCGGCCTTGGCCGCCAGCACCGTATCCAAACGCGCCGGGGTCAGCGCCGACACCATGGCGTCGTCGATCACGCCCGCGGTGTGGACGACACCGGCCAATGGCGACTGCTGCGGCACTGCCGCCAACAAGGCGGCGACCCCGCCCCGAGTCGACACGTCGCACGCGATCACCGACACGTGCGCACCCAGATCGGTGAGCGCGGCGACCAAATCCTGTGCTCCGGACGCGGATTCACCGCTGCGCGAGGCCAGGACTATCGATCGCACCCCGTGAACGGCCACCAGGTGCCGCGCGATTAACGCACCCAAACCGCCTGTACCGCCGGTAATCACGACCGAACCGGCAGACAATCGCACATCCGGCTCGACGTCGGTGGTTGTCGCGGCCGCCAGCCTGGTGAGCCGTGCCGCGTGCACGACCTGCCCGCGCACCGCCACCTGCGGGTCTCCACACACGATGATCCGTGCGAGTACTGCCGCCAAAGCCTCACCATCGGCACTGTCGATATCGGCCAGGACGATTCGATCCGGATCCTCCGTCTGCGCCGAACGCACCAACCCCCATATCGTCGCAGCGGCCACATCCGACGCCGGCTCGCCGGCGACCGACACCGCACCGGAGGTCAGCACCACCAGTCGGCTCTGCGCGAAACGCGTATCACCCGACCACGCCTGCACGACGCCGAGTGCCTCATACGAAAGTCGGTGTGCTCGTTGGACTTCGTCCTCGTCAGCCTTATTGCCGCGTAGGTCCAATGCCGCCACCGCGGGAGCGGTGTGCGTATCGGCGGCCCACTCGGTGAAGGAGGCGAGCGAATCGAGAACGACAGCCGGGCCATCGTCGGCTGCCGATACGGCGGTCTGCTGTGCGATCCAGTCCACTGCCAGCAAGCGCTGCGAGCGCGCGCGGGAATTCTCCGGGTGGATCGGGCGTGTGGTGAGCGAGCCGATGGTCAATACCGGCTGCCCGGCTTCGTCCGTGACGCGAATCGACACCGCACCCGAACCGGATTCCGTACGAGGACCGAACGCCAGGTGTGCACGCACCACGGTCGCGCCCACCGCGGACAGCTCGATGTCCTGCCACGCGAAGGGCATCCGGGGGCCCTCGGTGGTTGCTTCGGGACTCGAATCCATCGCGACGACCGCCATACCCTGCAGTACGACATCGAGCAATGCCGGATGCAGCGCGTAGCGATCGATATCGGATCCCGGTTGCGGCAACGCGGCTTCGAGGTAGAGGTCATCGCCGCGCCGCCACGCCGCACGCAGGCCCTGGAACGCAGGTCCGTAGGCGTATCCGGCGTCGGCGAGACGGTCGTAGAGTCCGTCGACCGCCACCCCTACCGCACCCGCAGGCGGCCACGCCGACAGATGGTCGGTGTCGGTGTGTGAGGGTGACGCGGGTGCGATGGTGGCCTCGGCGTGCGCAGTCCAGTCCGTATCGTCGGCCAGATCAGCCGGGACCGCGTCGGGGCGCGAATACACCCGCACCGCGCGGACGCCGCCGCTCTCGGCGGCGTCGACGACGATCCGCACCGCCACCGCACCGCGTGCGGGCAACACCAGCGGTACTTGAATCATCAGCTCCCGCACCACTTCACAGCCCACGCGGTCACCGATAACCGACATCCACTCGACGAACACCGCGCCCGGAACCACGACCTGGCCCGACACCGCATGATCAGCCAGCCAGCGCTGCGAACCGATCGAGAGCCGACCGGAGAACACGGTTTGCCCCGAATCGGGTACCGACATCACCGCACCCAGCAACGGATGCGCCGCATCGACCAATCCCAGGACACCCGCGTCGCCACCGCCGCTGTGTTCCAGCCAGTAGTGACGCCGCTGGAATGCATAGGTCGGCAACAGGACCCGGTGGCGAGGAACATTCTCCCACAGGCGCTTCCAGTCGACCATGGTGCCGGCCGTCTCGGCCGCTGCCAGTGACGACATGAATCGGCTCGCGCCACCGTCGTCACGCCGCACCGAACCGACCACCCGCACGGACTTGTCCAGCGACTCCGCTGTTTGCTCGATCCCCAAGCCCAGCAGCGGATGCGGGCTCATTTCCACGAACACCGTATGGCCGTCGCCGAGCAGCGCCCGCACGACGGGCTCGAAACGTACTGTCTCACGCAGGTTCCGGACCCAGTACCGCGCATCCAACTCGACCGTATCGACTATCGATCCGGTCACCGTCGAATGGAAAGCCACCTCCGATGCGCCCGCCCGGAGGCCCTCGAATGCTGTCAGCAGGGACTGTTCGAGGCTGTCGACCTGTGGTGAGTGTGACGCGTAGTCGACCGCGATCCGGCGTGCTCGCACTCCGTCGCGCTCGCACGCGACCATGAACTCCTCCGCCGCCGAGGTGGGACCCGATATGACCGTTGTCGCGGGACCGTTGATGGCGGCCACGGCGAGATCAGAATCGATCGGCAGCCGCTCGGCGACCTCGTCTGCCGGCAACGACACCGACACCATTGCGCCCTGCCCGGCCAACGCGGTCAAAGCGGCCGATCGCTGGATCACGATGCGGGCTGCGTCGGGCAACGACAACGCGCCCGCGACATGGGCCGCGGCGATCTCACCCTGGGAATGTCCCAGGACCGCGTCCGGCGTCGCGCCGAGCGATCGCCACAGCTCCGCCAGCGACACCATGACCGCGAACAGAACCGGCTGTACCACCTCGACACGGTCGAGCCAGGCCGCATCATCCTCGGCGAGGATATCTCGCAGCGACCAGGACACCCAGGGCGCGAATGCCTCATCACATTCTCGGAGCTTGGCTGCGAATACCGGGAACTGGTGTGCCAGTATGCGACCCATGCCCAACCACTGCGCACCTTGACCGGGGAACACCCACACGGTCTTTCCCGTGGCAACCTCACCGACGGTCACCGACTGGTGCGCTTCGCCCGCCGCCAGTGCCGTCAATCCGTCCAGGAGCTGCGCGCGATCGGCGCCGGTGATGACGGCACGCTGATCGAATCGCGCCCGCCCCGATACCAGCGACCATCCCACATCCGACGGATCCAATGCGGGATGTGCCTCGAGATGAGTCAGCAGCCTGGCTGCCATATCCCGCAGTGCCGGCTCCGAGCGCGCCGATAACATCCACGGCACCACCGCGCCGGGCATGGCTGAATCCGACTGTACTACTGCGGATTCGGAATCTGCGGCGGCGACGGTTTCCGGAGCCTGTTCGATGATGACGTGGGCGTTGGTGCCACTGATTCCGAACGAGGACACCCCAGCCCGGCGCGCGCGCCCGGTTATCGGCCACTCGACCGTGTCCGTCACCAACTCGACACGGCCGGTCTCCCAGTCCACGTGCGAGGACGGTGCGTCCACGTGCAGAGTCTTCGGCACGACTCCGTGCCGCATCGCGAGCACCATTTTCATAACACCGGCCACGCCCGAAGCGGCTTGGGTGTGACCGAGATTCGATTTCAACGCACCCAGCAGCAACGGCTGACCAGCGGACCGGTCCTGACCGTAGGTCGCCAGCAGCGCTTGCGCCTCGATCGGATCGCCGAGACGCGTGCCCGTGCCGTGAGCCTCCACGACGTCGATGTCGGTTACCGACAGTCCCGCGTTGGCGAGGCTGCGGCGGATCACCCGCTGTTGCGAGGGACCGTTCGGCGCGGTCAATCCATTCGACGCTCCGTCCGGCGGACGCGAGCTCGCGTCCTCACTCAGATTCGTCGCCGCAGGTAGGGCCGGACAAGACCGCACGTT
>NZ_JBHXMY010000544.1:0-3965 GCF_042720195.1 Nocardia sp. NPDC058497
GGTTCTGTCAATTGTTCATCGGCGCGGTCGGGGCGGGGGTGTGTGCTTGGAAGAGGTATGAGTAGACCTGGGCGTGGAACAGTGCCAGTTGGTCGGGCGTGTCGAAGCGGACGTAGGTCAGCTCGTACCAGGTTTCCGGAGAGATCGGGCGGTTGTGGAAAAGATGCTGCAGGCCGGCCTCGATGACGGCGCGGTAGTCCGGCCATGCGGCGGCGAAGGTCGGGCCGAGCATGCCGAGATCATCGACGGCTTCACAGCCGAGCATGGCCGCGCAGAAGTTCACGAATCGCCAGTCGACGCCGGGAGCATTCAGGCCCAGATCCGAAGGTCTCACCGTGCGAGGGTTTACCCGACCTCCCGGGTAGGGGTAGATCGTCGTGTTCTGGAGCTGTTGTTGGCTATTCGGGCCGACCGCGGGGTCGACACCGACTGTTGGTCGGTACACCGCGTATACGAGTCCGGAGTCGAACTCGCCGCGCACGTAATTCGTGCTACCGTCCGCCGCGATCGGTGTGTGGGGGTCGAATCCGATGGCTGTGGCCTGCGCGGCGAAGGTCCCTGGGGCGTAGATCTCTCCGAAGCTCAGAATCGGACTCAGATCCCGTTGTTGGAGTGCCCAGCCACGTAATGTCATCTCCGCTCGAACAAGGGCTTCCTTCGACTCGAATCGCGTCGCCCATGGGCCGACGCGCCGCCTTGCTTCTGAAGACATCCTTACTCCTTAGTTTTGCTTCCACGTTGTCCGATACCGCGTCACCGGGTCGCAATCTGTAGCTACACAGGCGGTATCGGCTGCGGCTCGGCATCCTCGTATAAATGTGCGTACATGGAAGTCAAGTATTCATAGAGCGAATCTTCGTCTGGAAACTCGATGCCGCCAGTGATGTCGTCGTAGTCGACGACGGTCATTGTTCGGTTCTTGATAATGGCAGCCAGCTCGGTTCGGATTTCCTCGGCATCGGGTTCGGTATTGACGATCGCACGTAAATCCCATCGGGTGGCGTAAGCGAACTCGATATTCAATGAGTATCTAAAGAACGCGGTGAGGCCGGGAGTCATTTTCCTCCTAGGGATGTCTGCCCTTGGCTGGATTCGGGTACATTGTAGTTAGCCCATAACTGCCGTCCGGCAGTTTATCGTACACGGCGGTTATGGTTCCGTTTTCGAAGTCGACAGGCAAGAATTCGTTCGGGTTCTGCGGGTTTCGATAGAATCCAGTGAAACGCTGATGTCCGTTCGGTCCGACAATGTCTGCGAGCGGAATCTCCACGGGTTCTCGGGATCTGCCAAGACCCGCCTGTGAAATCTGTTGTCGGGCATACAGGTCGGCGAGCACCATGTCCTCCGCGTTGTCGAATCGGGTCGCGAATGCACCCACTCGGGGTGTACCACCGTGGTCGCCGTCGACCACGGTGCCGGTGAGTGGATCGATATTGTTCTCGCTCCTCAGCAGTCCAGGGTAGTTCGGGCTGTTGGGACCGTATGTTCGGAGGCCACCGTTGCCGTCTCGGATGGGGTCGCCGAGCCTGGCTTGGAGCGTGACGTCGTCCGGGTACAGGTGCCGCCCTGGTGCGTGTCCTTCACCACCGAAACGTCCGTCGAGGCGGTTGATCGAGGTGTTGACGAACTCAGGGTCCAGCGGGGAGTTGGTGTCCGAGGTGCGGTGCGGCGCTGGATTGTCCGGTCCGGCTGGCGGCTGCCCGACGACATTGTTGCTTGCAAGCGGGGCATTGTTTGGTTGCCCAACGGTGCTGTTGGGTCCGCCTACCGAGGTGTTTCCGGGGCTGCTCGATCCGCCGGCGGTGCTGCTACTGCCATGTGCGGTGGGTGGTTGGACCGGTGTGTTGGTGTTGGCACCGGGGGCGTGGTGGGTGTTTGGGGCGCTGGCGTGTGCGTATTCGGGGGTGCCTGGTGGGTGACCGAAATCGCCGATACTACTTCGGTCTGCTGCGTCCATCCCGGGCTTGTCATAGCTGGGAGTTTCCGAGTAGGGGCTGGTGCGTAGGTCCGCGTCTGCGCCGGGCTTGTTCCAATCCCCGAGTCCAGAGGTTCCGGTGGCGACGTTGTCGCCGGGGGTGCTATCGATAGCCGCGGTGCCGAGCCCGGTTTCGGAGTCGGAGCGTGGGGCAGGGACGCCATCGACCTCGGTTCCGGGGGCGCGGTCGAGACCGGATACCCCGCTGGGAAGATCCGCAAGTGCGGGGTCAGGGCCCTCGATGTCGATTGCAGAGGTGTCGATCGCGGAAGTGTCGAGTCCGTGCGCGTCTGGATCCGGAATGTCGCCGACATCGACGCCGTCGCCGAGACCGCCTGCTTTACCGACCTTGGAGAATCCGCCGAGGCCGAGTGTCGCGACATTGGCCGCGACCTTTCCCAACGCGTAGGCAGAGTCGCCGCGCGCCCAGTCGTCCCAGGCGACGGTTTCTTTGCCCATCTCCTTCCACGCTTCACCAACGCCGGGGCCACCTTCTGGCCCGAGGCCGACGAGCGAGCCGATACCTTGCCAGGTTTCCCGGAATCCAGGCCCACCGATGCCGACCATGGCTGCGGTATCGGTGACCGAGTCTTTGAACACGCGTCCGACACCGGCCCAGTAGGAGACCTGACTGTCGACGGCCGTTCGGTCGATCTCCGATTGCGACTGCACGTCGATGCTGCCGTCCGGGTTCTTGACGATGACGTCGCCGGGCAGCAGCTGGTCTCCGTTGGCCAGCGTGGTCGGCTTGTTCACTGTGATGACGGTGGTGCCGTCGGTGTATCTGGTGAAGGTGTTTCCGTCGACCAAGCCGTCGGCGGCGATGCTGCCGTTGGTG
The DNA here is from genome assembly GCF_042720195.1 of Nocardia sp. NPDC058497. Lineage (NCBI taxonomy): Bacteria > Bacillati > Actinomycetota > Actinomycetes > Mycobacteriales > Nocardiaceae > Nocardia > Nocardia sp. NPDC058497. The sequence goes on from NZ_JBHXMY010000544.1 coordinate 2,814, forward strand.
CCGGGTGCGTGGGTGACGACCACAGTTTCCCGGCCGGGTGATGTGGTGCGGCTCATGCCGTTGCCGAGGTCGGTGACTTCGACGGGGCCATCGGGTGTTTGCGACACGATGACCCGGTTGCCGCGGTCGTCGAGGTATGTCTCGGCGGGTTTGCCGTTGCTGTCGAGCATCCAACCGCGCCCGTCGGCATCGATCTGTCCGGTGTAGGTGGTGTTCAGTGATCCGTCCGGAGCGCGGGTGGTCGCCGACATGGTGCGGGTGCCCTCGGTGTCGACGTGCACATTGTCGTAGAGGCCTTGCTCGTTGCGGATCCCGATGTTCATGCCGGTGCGGTTGCCGGCTTCGTCGTAGGTGGGTGTTCCGGTCTGTCTCCAGTCCGGTGTTGCACCGAACTCCGAATCGGGTGCACCGGAGGTATCGCTACCCGGTACGAAGTTCTGGCCGTAGGGGTTCGCATCCGCGGTCGGCTTGTCGATGTAGTACGAGCCGCCGAACTCGTTCTGGCCCCATTTCTGGTATCCGCCTTCGCTGTTGGAGACGATTCGGGCCGTGCTGGTGGTGCCGTCGGGGAGTGTGTCGGTGACGTCGACTGTCTGGTTGCCGTTGCCTTCGGGGATGGTGTAGGTCGTGGTGCCGCCGCCTGCTCTCGGCACAGTCCAGGTGTCACCTTCGTTCTTCCCGGTGGTGTCGGGCATCCCGTAAGGGTCGGTGAGGGCCACGGGTGTGGCTGCGTTCGGCTCGGAATCGGACTGCTGTTCCGGTGCCGTGTGTGTGGGCGGTCGATGTGTCGTGCTGGTCGAGGTGTCTCCGCCGGGGCCGGTGACTGTGGTTGTTGTGGTATCGCCGGAGGTGTGTTGCTGGATCTGGGTATCGGTCAACGTACCCACTACCGCGAGGCTCGAGTCGGAGCCGTTTTCACTGGTCTGTTCTGATGTCTGGCGGTTCGCGTCGTTGTCCGTGGTGACCGGACCGGTCTGAGTAAGGGTGTTGAGCGCCTCCGACGAGGTCGGCCCGCTGCCGTCGTTGCCGCCGGTAGCTGGTTGTGTGTTCGGGGCGTTGGTCACCGCCCCTGGAACCGGGGCGTCCGTGCTAGGGGAGTCTTGGTTGGACTGCTCTACTGCCTGGTTGCCGGCCTGCGAGTCTGCTTGCGCC
>NZ_JBHXMY010000545.1:0-3952 GCF_042720195.1 Nocardia sp. NPDC058497
CGCCGCCCCACCCACTGACCGCGCGGACCACCCCCAACCCCAACCCCCCCCCACGGCGGCCCCATGCGACGTAGCGGGCCTTCGTCGTTCACTGCGCGGTGAAGCCGCCGTCCACGGTGACCGCGGCTCCGGTGACGAAGGACGCCTCGGCACTGAGCAGGAACGCGCACAGTGCCGCGATCTCCGCGGGCTGTGCGATCCGCCCGATCGGGTGCAGCGCCGCGATCGCGGCCTCGCCTTCCGGGGTGGCCCCCATCGAGGCGCGGAACGCCGGAGTGTCGACCGCGCCGGAGACGAGCGCGTTGACCCGGACGCCGGATGCCGCGGTCTCCAGCGCTGTTGCCCTGGTGAGCCCGACGACCCCGTGCTTGGCCGCCACATACGGCGCCACCGACGCCATGCCGACGACCCCGAGATTGGACGCGTTGTTCAGGATCGCGCCGCCGCCGGAGGCCATGATCGCGGGCACCTGGTGCCGCAGCCCGTGGAACACCCCGGTCAGGTTCAGGTCGAGCTCGGTGCGCCAGGCCGCGTCGTCGATCTCGGCGACCGGGCCGAACGCGGTGACCGCGCCCGCGTTGTTGAACGCCGCGTCGAGCCTGCCGTACTCGGTGAGCGCGGCCTGGGTGAGGCGTTCGACGTCGGCGTCGACCGTGACGTCGGTGGGAACGAACAGCGCGCGTCCGCCGGCCGCGCGGATCTCCTCGGCGACCTGCTCGCCCTGATCCTTGCCACGAGAACCGAGGACCACGGCGGCGCCCTCGGACGCGACCCGCTGCGCGACCGCCTTGCCGATGCCGGAACCGGCGCCGGTGACGAGGACGACCTGGTCGGCGAAACGAGTGGACATAGATATTCCCTTCTCTCCCTTGATATTCGGAGCTCGACTCGGTGTCTCTCCGTGCTTCGAGTCAACAGTGGCGGGCGGGGCCGTGCTGGCGGGTATCAGCCATGACGTTGACGCGTCATAGGTTTCGTCGTGTACTTCGATATGCAGCACTGCAGTGGAGCGATATTGGAAATCCGATAGGCAGTAATTGAATTGATTACCAGTCGGTAAGTGCATTAGTTGGCGGCCATAACAGACCGCAAGAATGTATTCACTAGGGGCTCAAGTCGATTACTCGCGAGTAGCTGGATCTCGGAGTCTGTCAGCCGATTCGGAATAGTTCAGGGGACTGGACGGTCGTCCGCATACCTGTTCACCTGCGAAAATCATCCAACAAGGGCCAAAGGGCACGTGTTTCGTATCAATCAGGCAGCAATTCGGCTTTGCGCCGGTTAATCTGTGCGAGCTGTTTGGAAGACGACCGCGGCCACATGGTGCGCTCGCGTGCTGGACGTGGTCACGGTGCGTTGACGGGATAGCAAATACATGACCAGAGGTCTGGGCTTAAGCATCGGTACGGTCAATGCGATTACGGCGGTAGTAGCCGATGATCCGGCCAAACCGGCGGTGCGCGCACGGCGTACCGCACTCACCTTCGACGAAGCGGGTCGGCCCCGCATCGGAGCGATCAACGAATTCGCCTCGGCGGTGACGGATTTCGCGGACCTGGGCCGCGAGCCGGAGCCGATGGTGATCGGTGGCCGGTTCTACTCGGCGACCAACCTGATCGCCGCGGTCGTCACCGGGCTCATCGAGCTGGCCGAGCCGGCCGCCGGTGCCGTATTGACCTATCCGGCAGTGTATTCCGACAAACAGGTCGGACTGCTCGGGCAGGCGCTGCACCTGGCCGGCGCCGGGCAGGTGCTGCTCGCGCCGGAACCGGTCGCCGCCGCGGAATGGCTCGAGGCCGACCAAGGGCCGTTGGCGGCGGGTTTCGTCCTCGTCTACGACCTTGGTGCGAACAGTCTCGACCTCACCGTCCTGCGCGTCGGACCGGACTGGCCACACCACCCGATGGTCGGAACTCCGGTGCGCTCCACCGATTTCGGTGGCAAGCCGCTGGGTGAGATGGTCGCCCGCTACGCCGGTTCGCCCCGGTCGAGCCGCGCCTCGCAGACGCTCACCTCGATGGTGAACATCGATGCGCTGCGGTCCGAGCACATCCGCGACACCTTCCCGCTGGTCAGCAAGAGCGTGGCCGCCGCTGGCCTGCGCCTGGCCGATCTCTCGCGCATCCTGGTCGTCGGCGGGGCTTCGCGTCCGCCCGAGGTCGCGCGCACGCTCGCCGAACTCGGCGTCCCGCTGGTCACCGTCGCCGACCCCGGCCAGGTGGTCGCCTCCGGCGCGGCAGCCTTGGCGGCCCGCACATTCGCCCCGGTGCAGCAGGGTGGTCCCTCGGCGCCGCATGTCGCCGTGTTCTCCAGCGCCGCAGTCGTGTCCGCGCTCGCCATGTCGGCGATGACGGTGTTCGGCAGCCCCTTCGACCCAGGCCTGACCCCGGTCCTCGACCGTTTCCCCGCCCTCGGCGCCCCCGCCGAAGCGCTGCTCTACGACATGAGCGCCGACCTCGTCGCCGCCCAGAACTCCGGGCTGCTCGGCGGCGTCGACCCGCTCACCGGCCGGGTCCGCGTCGCAAGCGCCGTCGCCGCCGCGCAGACCGCCTACGAAATGATCGTCGCCCCCGCGACCGCAGGCCGCGACAAGACCCGCACCGGCGGCGAGCGCGGCGGCCCCGGCCACCAGGACACCCGCGACGACTGTCGCTCACCACTGGCCAGGACCACCTACGGCGACCCAGCCCGCTTCATCAACCCCCTGCCCTTCCACCTCGGCGCTCCCTCCCAGAACGTCCCGGCCAACCCGGGCACCCCCGGCCTCCCGGGACCGATCACCACACCCGGTTCGGGCACCCCTTCGATCCCCACGCCGGGCACACCCACCGAACCCGATTCCACCACTCCCGGCACGGCGCCCGCCCCCACCACACCAACGGGCGGCACGACAGCACCCTCCACCGATACCTCGGGATCCGTCGGCGGAATCGGCACGGGCACAGCCCCGTCCGGCACGACCGGCGGCACCGACACCAGCGGCACGACCCCCGGGGGTACCTCGCCCGGCGGAACAACCGACCCCGGCTCGACCGACGGCGGCGCTCCGAGTGGTGGAACAACGGGTGGCACCGAGACCTCCGCAGGCGGTGCGTCCGGCGGCGCCACGGGCGGCGCGTCGGGCGGTGAGACCAGCGGTGGCGAATCCAGCGGTGGCTCGGACAGCGGTGCTTCCGGCGGTGGTGCCTCAGGTGGTGCCTCCGGTGGCGGTGCTTCCGCTGGTGGTGCCTCTGGCGGTGGCGACTCGGGTGGTGGTGCTTCCGGTGGTGGCGACTCGGGTGGTGGTGCTTCCGGTGGTGGCGACTCGGGTGGTGGTGCTTCCGGTGGTGGCGACTCGGGTGGTGGTGCTTCCGGTGGCGGAGCCTCGGGGGGCGGCGCATCTGGCGGCGGAGCCTCGGGTGGTGGTCATTCCGGTGGCGGTGCTTCCGGCGGAAGTGACTCGGGCGGTCGTGCTTCCGGCGGTGGCGCCTCAGGCGGCGGTGCTTCGAACGGTGGCGCTTCCGGTGGTGGCGCTTCCGGCGGTGGTGCGTCGGGTGGCGGCGCTTCTGGTGGTGGTGCCCCGGGTGGCGGTGCATCCGGCAGCGACTCCGGCGGAAAAGCATCCTCCGGCGGAAAAGCATCCTCGGGTGGCGCCTCTTCCGGTGGCGCGTCGTCCGGTGGCTCCATGGGCGGCGGCGCCAGCGGTGGCGGTGGCGCCAGCGGTGGCGGTGGTGGTGGCGGCGGTGGTTCCCGTCGCTGAGTGGCCAACCCATTCAACGGAACACCGCCCGGCGAACAGCAGCCGCTCGCGTTCGTACCGATGTGGGGTGGGTCGACCGGCGGCTGCCCATTGCTATGCCGGGCAGGCGGTGGCGGACGCGGAGGGACGGTTCCCGACGCTGGGTGGCCAGTCCCATACAGCTGGAACATCTTTCCGGCAAAGTGGCAGCCGCTTGCCTTCGTATCGTTGACG
>NZ_JBHXMY010000546.1:0-3949 GCF_042720195.1 Nocardia sp. NPDC058497
GACCTGGCCTGAGCCTAGGACATGCTGCACGAGTCCTCGCTGCTGCACGACGATATCTGTGACGGTTCCCTGCTGCGCCGCGGCGCGCCCTCGGTGCCCGCCGCGTTCGGCGTCCGCATCGCCGCCAGGGCGGGATTCCACATGGCAGGCGCCGCGATGCAGGTGGTCGCCCAGGTGCTGGCCGACAACCCGGGAGTGTTCGCCGGGATCGGCGAGGCGCCCGGCGTGACCTATGCCGACCGGCTGTCGGACCTGTCGTTCGGCCAGCTCATCGAGACCTTGCCGCCCGCGGTCGACGCGACCGCGCTGCGCCGCCACTACGAACTCGTGGCAGGCGCGAAGACCGGCACGCTGTTCCGGCTGTCGTGCTCCTACGGCGGCACGGCAGGCGGCGCCGACCACGACCGGCTACAGGCCCTGATGCAGTACGCCGACCAGCTCGCGCTCGCGTTCCAGATCATGGACGACGTCCGCGACATCGAGGGCGGCCCCGAGCTGGGCAAGGACGCCTGCGGCGATCTGGACCGGCGGGTACCGACTTGGCCGGTCATCGAATGGCTGGCGCTGCGGCCCGGTGCGCGCGACATGTGGCTCTCCGCGGACACTTCCAGCGCCACGCTGCAGACCGACCTGGTCGAGAGCGGGGCCACCCAGGCCGCGCGCGTCGTCGCGGTGCAGGCCACCGAGACCGCCGGCGCGGCCCTGGACATCTTCCCGTCCACGCCCGCGCGCGCGGACCTCCGCGAACTCTTGCAGCAGGTGATCAACCGATGAGACAGACCAGAATCGGCACCCTGGCCTACGGCCTGCGCCACCTGCGGCGCGCACCGGACATGGCCGCGCTGCGCGCCGCGTCCTCGCCCGGGGAGCTGGCCCGGCTGGCGCTGATCCCGGCGGGCCGCAACCTCGGGATCTCGGTGAGTTTCCTGTCCGCGCACCTGCGCGCCGAGGCGACCGCCGCCCTGCTGGCCTGCCGGGTGCTCGACGCCTTCGAGGACCTCAGCGATCGCGCGGTCGCGAGCAGTGCCGTGCTGTCGGCCGCCGACTACCTCACCGGCACCACCGACACGCCGCCGCCCGCCTTGCCCGCCGTCGCCGCGGAAGCTCGCGACAGCGAAGCCGTCGACCGGCTGCTCGCCGAGCGCATCGGCGATATCAGGGCGCTGCTGTCGGCGCTGTCGGCGGAGGGCCGCCGGCGGGTCGGCGCGGTGATCGTCGACGTGGCCGGTGTCATGGCCCGCAATATCGACGCGCCACTGTCCCGGGTCGCCTACAGCGAAGGCGTGCTCGGGCGGGTCACCCACTACGCGTGCGCGCTGGTCGCCGAAGACGTGCTCTCGGAAGCGGATCTGCGCGAACTGACCGGCTGCGTCGCGGTGATCGCCCAGTCCGCGAACGACCTGCGTGACAACGAGTTCGAGATCTACGGCGTCGCCGACCGCGAGGAACTGAAGCGGATGGTGATGCTGCAGCTGCTGGCGCCGGCGCTGGGCGGCTTCGCCCTGCTCGCCCGACTCGGCCCCGGTACGCCGAGTCGCGGTGCGCGCGCGGCGATGGCGTACATGACCATCACCACGACGGCGTTCCTGTGCTCGGTCGTCGACGCGCCGTCGCCCTACCGGCGCAAAGTCGGCGCCGCGCTGCTCGCGGCGTCGTCGGCTACCTACTGGAACAAGATGCTCGACCGGGTGCGCCGCACCGCCGACCTGGCGATTCACCGGATGCTCGACGCCTCACCGGATTTCGCCGACGGCGCGAATCAGGCGACGGAGGTGCTCGGCGCGGGCGACCCGCGATCGATGCCGACGTCGCTGGTCCCGCTGATCGTCGACACCACCTTCGCGCTCGTGCAGACCCTGCCGGAGGGACCGCTGACCGGCGAGCTCCCCGACGCCGAAGTGCGCACCATGATGATCGCCGATCACCTGGCCTTCGGCGCCATGGAACGGGTGCCACCGCACGAACCCGAGGCGCTGCAGTCGCTCGCCACGAGACTCCAACTCGCTGCCCTCGACACCAGCACCCGAGGGAGCCGCCCATGAGCATCGTCACCAGACCCGCGCTCACCGTCCTGGACACCACTAGCGAAGGAGCTCTCCCATGAGCACCGGAACGCCCGTCGCGCCGGAATACACCCCGTTCAGCAAGCGCGTGCTCAAGCTCGAGCACGCCTCTAATGTCGGCCCGCTGCTGCACATCGCGCTGTGGATCGGCATGCTGGCACTCGGCCTGTTCGTCCCGATCGCCACGAGCTGGTACATCGCGGTCCCGCTGATCATCGTGCTGTCGCTGCTGAACCTCTCGCTGACCATCGGTGTGATGCACATGCACACCCACCGGCCGCTGTTCGTGTCGAAGTTCCCGAACCGGGTCGTCGACTTCCTGTGCTGTCTGCCCGGCAATCTGACCGCGGCCGAGATGCGCGAGGTCCACGTCCTCAACCATCACCGGTTCAACGACGGGCCCGGTGACGTCACCTCCACAGCCAGGATGGAGAAGGGCCTCGGCGCCATCTGGTATTGGGTCCGCTACGGCGTGATCGTCAAGATCCACACGATGCGTACGATCTTCGCGGCCGACCCGGCGCCGCGCCGCCGCAAGACCCGCCACCAGTTCCTGCTCGACATGGCGCTCTACGCCGTGGTCATCGGAACCGTCTGGTACCTGGTCGATTTCGATCGCTTCGTACTGTTCTACTGGGTGCCGTTCCTGATCACCCAGGTCAACGCGGGCTACTTCGCCTGGCTGAGCCACGCGCCGGCCAAGGGCTTCGAGGACGACCCGAGCACCTCGCTCAACAACGCGGGCAACATCCTGAACTTCCTGATCTTCAACCAGGGCTACCACAGCGTGCACCACCGCTACCCCGGTATCCACTGGAGCCAGATCCCGGACAAGCTCGACTACATGCGTGATGTCGACCCCGGCGTCATCGTCCCCTATTGGATGGTGGCCCAGTCGGGCTGGCGCCTGTTCTGGCCCGGCGGCTTCCTCAACGAGCGCTACGGCACCAAGTGGAAGGCCAGGCTGGAGCAGCGCATCGAAGAGGGGACCGTGCGTTCGCGGTACCTGCCGTGGTTCGCATGGATCTGATCACGCCGACTCCCACCCAGGCGCGGGACGTGCTGACGAGCCGTGCGCGGCTCGTCCCGTTCCTGTTCTCCTTCGCCGTCTACGGCGTCGCCGGCATCACCGTGCCGCTGATGCTGCTGTTCGCCGGCGGCTGGTTCCTGCCCAAGACGATCGACAAGGGCCCGCACCTGTCGACCGTCCCGGCGCTCGTCGTCGACGTGCTGCTGCTGGCGCTGTTCGGCCTGCAGCACTCGGGCATGGCCAGGCCCGCGTTCAAGGCGTTCGTCACCCGCTGGGTGCCCGAAGCGCTGGAGCGGACCGTGTACATCGTGATGGTGTGCCTGGTCATGTGGGTGATCATGCTGGCCTGGCAGCCGATTCCGGCGGTGCTCTGGTCGGCCGATGGCACCGCGGGGCTGGTGCTCGACGCCGGGTTCTGGCTCGGCTTCGTGCTCGTCTACGCGGCGACGCTGCTGCTGAACCACTTCCACCTGCTCGGCATCAGCCAGGCCTACCGCGAGTACGTCATCCAGGTTCCCGACGCGACCGTCGATCGGCTCCAGGTGAACGGGGTCTACCGCCTCGTGCGCCATCCGCTGATGACCGGCCTGCTGGTCTCGTTCTGGTTCGCCGGCACGTTCACCGTCGGGCACCTGGTGTGGGCACTCGGGTTGACCGGTTACATCCTGCTTGGCACCTACCTGGAGGAACGCGACCTGATCGCGCGCTTCGGTGCGTCCTACCGCGCCTACGCCGCGCAGGTTCCCGCCTTCTTCCCGTCCGTGCTCCGCATCTTCGGCCGATCGACTCGGCAGCCGTAAAGGCATGCCGCCCGGCGTGTTTCCCGTCAGGGGACGCGCCGGGCGGGGCCTGCCCG
>NZ_JBHXMY010000547.1:0-3912 GCF_042720195.1 Nocardia sp. NPDC058497
CGTCGGCCCAGTTGCGCCACGGATGATTGTCGAGCGCGTTCTCCCGCAGCGGCGCCAGCTCGCCGAGCAGTTCGCGCCGCCGGGCCGCGGTGAAGCTCGAGGCGACGCCGACATGGTTCAGGTTGCCCTTGTCGTCGAACAGGCCGAGCAGCAGCGAGCCGACCCCTTCGCCATCCTTGTGCAGCCGGTACCCGGCGACAACGCAGTCGGCGGTGCGTTCGTGCTTGATCTTGAGCATCACCCGCTTGTCCTGCAGGTAGGGGAGATCGTCGGCCTTGGCCATCACCCCGTCGAAGCCCGCGCCCTCGAACCGGGTGAACCAGTCCTGGGCGACATCGGGATCGTGGGTGATCGGCGTCAGGTGGATCCGCCCCGGCGCGGCGTCGAGCAGGGACTCGAGTTCGCGCCTGCGCTCGGTGAACGGTTCCTTCGTCAGGTCGCGGTCACCCAGGGCGAGCAGATCGAATGCCACGAAGCTGGCCGGTGTCTCCACGGCGAGCTTGTTCACCCGCGACGCCGCCGGATGCAGCCGCTGCTGCAGAGTGTCGAAATCCAGGCCCTGATCGGTGACGACCACGATCTCCCCGTCGACGACACAGCGCTGCGGCAGTGCGGCTTTCAGCAGCTCGGCCAGTTCGGGGAAGTACCGGGTGAGCGGGCGGTCGTTGCGGGAACCCAGTTCGATCTCGTCGCCGTCGCGGAACACGATGCAGCGGAATCCGTCCCACTTCGGTTCGTAGGCGAGCCCGGGTTCGCGGGGCAGCGACGGCGTCGACTTGGCCAGCATCGGGCGCACGGGCGGCATCACCGGTAGATCCATCCGATCCTCCTCGCGGGTGGGTTCACCCGTGTCGACGACGCGAGCGCACCCGATTCATCGGTGCGAGTTCGATCGTAGGGCGGCCCACCGACAGCGCGCGGATATCGAGCGCGGCGGTGTCGCGCTCAGCTGTCGAGCCAGCCGTGCTCGTCGGCGAAGAGGGTGAAGCGGTCGCGGATGGTGATGATCTCGGCCGCCGTCAGGGCGGGCGAGGCTTCCAGCAGCAGTTCGGTGATCTGCCTGCGCAGCTCGTCGGCGCCGAGCCGATCGCCGGCGGTGCGGTCCTTGCGCGATTTCGGCGGCGGCGCGGCGTGGCCCACCGCGGTCAGGTTGATCGCCTTGGGGCCGCGATCGCCCTCGGTGACGTCGAATTCGAACAGTCTGCCCTGGCGCAGCTCGTCCTCGTCGAGCCCGATGTCGTTGACGTGGACGAACACATCGGGCCCGCCGTCGTCGGGCCGGATGAACCCGAAACCCCGTGACCCGTCGAACGACACCAATTTCCCGATGGACACCAACCAGCTCCTCGCTCCGCTTCCCATCGTCACTCTAACGCGGCTTTTGGGCGTTTTTCCCGGAAAGTGGGCAGACCGCGACATCTCCGACGCCGGCCCGCGGCCGCACCGACCGGGCATGGTCACAATCCGGCAACTGTTCGTTCACATCGCCTCGTTAGCGTTCCGAATCTGTTCGGTACAGGAGTGGAGGTTGTGACGAGTGTTCGACCCCGGGTCGGGGATGAGGTCGGGGGGAAACGATGCCGGTCGCGGCGTCCTGACAGCACCGTCGCGTGCGGCGTCCGAGCCGGTGTGTTTCCGGCCGCCGGCACCGCCGGTGGCCGTGCTGGCGCCGCGACCACGCCCGGCGCACGTGCCGCTGGCGCCCGCCCAGGAACGGATGTGGCATGCCGCCCGGCTCGGCCGGTCCGCGGACTGGAACGTCGCCCGCGCCATGCGGCTGCGCGGCACTGTCATCGACGTGACCGCGCTGCGGTCCGCGCTCGACTGCCTGGTCGCCAGGCACGAACCGCTGCGGACCACCTACCCGGCGACCGACCGTGGCCCGGCCCAGCAGGTCGTGGGGGGGGGGCGCGGGGGGGGCGCGGGGAGGGTTGCGGTAGGCGAAATCGCCGGTGGCGGAATCGAAGATCATCGCGTCGGGCGTGCCCGCGGTGGCTTGCGGATAGGTGCGGACCAGTTCGCGGCCGAGGTCGCCGCGGAAGGGGTCACCGTTGTTGCCGCGGTAGTGCCAGTAGTGCCAGCCGATGAAGCGTTCGTCGGCGCGAGTGGTGGTGTTGCGCAACACCGTCGGATCTCCGTCGCCGAATTCGGTGACCATGGTGGGGATGTCGGTGCGGTCGGTGAACGAGTCGATGTTGGACCAGGTCTTATCCTGCTGCACCGGGCACACCGCGCGCAGTTCCTCGGGCAGGTCGAGGTAGATGGCGAGCTGGCTGGGGATGCAGTAGTCGTGCGGGGAGAACACGATGTCGGTGCTGGTGATCGGCGGATTCTTGCCGAGATGGCTCGGCATCGTCTCGTTCCAGGTGACATTGGGCTCCCAGAACACCGGCACGGCGGCATTGCGGGCCCGCACGGCGTCGGTCAATCGTTGCAGTGCGCGTTGATATTTCGCGTCGAACTCCGGGCAGCCGTTCGGAAAGCAGCTGAGAAATGGTGAGCCGGGCCATGGTTCGTTGAGCAGCTCGATGCCGAGCACACTCGCGCGGCCATTCATCCGCTCGGCGAGCGCGCCCAGCGCGACCCCGAGATGGTCGAGGACACCGTGGGTGTTGTTCCAGACCTCGTCCCATCCGGCATTCATGCTCGGCATCAGGTAATACAGCGGGAAGCCGGGATTCGGCTCGCCGTCGCCCGGCCTGGCCCGGATGGCCCACTCGGGAAATCCGTTGCCGCCCCAGATCTCCGACAGCCCGTCCTGATGATTGTCGAGCAGTGTGTAGATCCCGTGCGCGGCAAGGGTATCCACCACCGTCTCCACGCGATCGAGGTAGGCCGTGTCGACCACGCCCTCGGTCGGCATCAACCCGTCGAAGGACACCCCGAGCCGCACCGTGTTGAACCCGTGCCGGGCGAGCAGCGCCGCCGCGTCGTCGCTCAGCACGAACCCGTCGCCGGGCTGCAGATACGGCGCGTCCTTGTCGACGGTGTTCACTCCGTGCAGCAGCACGGTCCGCCCGAACCCGTCGACCAGCGCCGCCCCCTGCGCCCGCAACGGCGTCATCCCCGGCTCCGCGCCGACGGGCCCGGACCCGCTGCCGCCGCTCGCGATCATGCCCACCACCAGCACGGACGTCGCCGCCCACCGCCGCCACCTCGGCGATCGCCTCGATCGGATGCCTGCTCTCGCCATTGGTGTCCCTCGATCCACTGGTGGACATGTGTCCAATTGAACGCACGTCCAAGTGCTTGGCGTGAGACCATAGCGGTCGAATCCCGGTGTGGTCAAGGACACATGGGGAGTGGAACTGCTACGGCCGGAGTGGATGACGAGATTCGGTGGCGGTCGGCCTCAGGCAAAGGACAGCGCTATGGCCACGGCATCCAGTGGTGTCGCCGACCAGTGCAATATCAAGCGCCACAGCGAAGGGTAGCTGCCGTCGGGGTAACGCAGGCGCAAGCCGAAGAAGGCTTTGCCGAGGGTGGTGCGGGTGGCACGCTGGATCAGCGTGCGATGCACGAATGAGGCGGCTACCCAGGCGCAGATTCCGAGGGGGACGGCCACCGCGTTGCCGTTCGCCCAGAGTACCCACCAGACGGCGACGGCGATGCCGATGTGCGACGCCGCGTCGATCAGGAATGCCCGGATCGCGCCGGTCTCGCTGCCGTCCGCCCGGGAGGCGGACACCAACCATAGACAAACTACCGGTTGTGCGTCCGTTTCGACAGCAGGCCCGAGACGTAATGTCCCGTCCGGTCGCTGCTCGTATCTCTTCGCCAGCGCCGCGGCCTCGCGCTGATCGGCCCCCGAATCGCTCATGCATATCAGCGTAGCGATCGGGCGTGGCATACGTCGGCAGCACCGAAACCGAAGTCCAGGAACGCCTCTCGGGCATCATCGACCCCGCATAC
>NZ_JBHXMY010000548.1:0-3908 GCF_042720195.1 Nocardia sp. NPDC058497
GGACTCATGATGAGTCCGGGGTCGTCCGTCGTCGTCGGCAAGGTAGTCAGGCCGTGACTGCCATCTCCGGGGCAACGGCAGCGACCTTCGCGACCGCCTTGCGGGTGCGGTCCGAATCCACACCGGCCACCACCGGCAGCGCTGCCCGCCACAATCGGGCCGCGTCCTCGTGCCGTCCCAGCTTCCAGCGCAGTAGTCCGGTCTCGATCTCACTCAGTGCGCGAATCCGGGTGTGCGTCTCCGGGTTCCAAGCAGCCACGCTCATACACAAGTGCCGCTCGGCCTCACTGAGATCACCGAGCGCGGCGAACGCCTTCGACGCCTGTCGGCCGATAGATGCCTTGTTCGGGCAGAACAGCGACAGCCAGCGCGGGAGTTCGGTCGTCGTGGTCGGTGTAAGCCACGGTTCGACCCTGCGCAGCGTGTCCCGCGCCGCGCGATGTTCCCCGCCTTCGGCGTACATCCGAGCGAGAGCGACATCGAACACCGCCGACGCATCGACATCCACGTGACCGCGTGCCCGCGATACCGCGCGCTCGGCGAGTTCGACGCTGTGCTCCGGCATACCCACGTCGCCCGCGTGCAAGGCGATGATCCGCAGTACGAAACCGTCCTGTCCGGGCACGCCGGATTCCTCGGCCAACCGCAGCGCGGCCAGGAAATACCGCAGCGCTGCCCCGTCCGCGCCGACATCGTGCGAGCTGAATCCGATCGCGTACGCGAGTTCCGATGCCGCACTGAACGCTTCGGCCCGAACACGAGCGTCGGTGAACCGGGACCGAAGCAGGGCAGAAACGTCGGTCGAGAGAAACGCCGTCATCGCGAGCCGTCCGGCCCCGCCGCCGCGCACTTCATCGAGCCGGAGAAGGGCATCGGTCACGCCGCGCACCGCCGCCACGTCAGCCGCGCCGGCACCCGTGCCGTCACCGATTGCCGACAGGCGCGCGTGCTCGGGCATCGGCAGCAGGGCGGTGGCCACGAGTGAGGCACTGTAGGCGGAGGAACGGAGAAACCCCCGCCGGTCCAGGTCGGCGCGGCCCAGTGCCTCCGCTGTAGTCACCGCGTCCAGCGGGCCGCACGCACGTCGATACGCCGCAACGACATCGGCGGTGGGTACGCGCCGCCCGGTCTCGTAATGGCCCAGAGCGGCCCGACTGTAGGGCACTCGGTCGGCCAGTTCGGTCAGGCTGAACCCCGCTGCCTCACGGGTCGCGCGGAGCTGTGCCCCGACGACTGCGGGGGGTGGGCCGGATTCCATACAACACACGGTAGCCGCGCGATGGGGTTGTAGACGCGCTGTAGCCGAAGAATCGTTCTACCTGGCCCCTGTCAGCGGAAAGCTTGGTCTCAGCCCCACCGCCGGGGTATGCCGGGCAACGCTGCACGGCACATCGGGCGCAACGAGCTGCGCGGACGATGGCGAAAGCTCTGCGGCGGTGGGCGCACTGACCTGACACCCACCAGGGGGATTCTCAATGATGTTGTCAAGCCGCGACGACCCTGGTTTCGGGCCGGTATCGGGTGCCGGTCCGCATCATCGCCCACAACACGTTCAGTCGGCGCCGGGCGAGCGCGATGACCGCTTGGATGTGGTTCTTGCCCTCGGTTCTCTTGCGCTGGTAATAGGTGCGCGAGGCCGGGTCGTGGATTGTTGCGACCTGGGCGGCGAGGTAGCAGGCTCGCAGCAGGCGCCGGTCGTAGCGGCGTGGCCGTTTGAGGTTGCCGTTGACGCGTCCGGAATCTTTGGGGACCGGGGCCAGGCCGGCGACCCCGGCGAGGCGATCGACGCTGTCGAAGGCAGTCATGTCACCGCCGGTCGCGGCGAGGAATTCCGCGCCGAGCAAGACACCGAATCCGGGCATACTCAGGATGGTTTCGGCGTGGCGGTGGCGGCGAAATCGGGCCTCGATCATCGCGTCGATCTCACTGATCTCGATGTCGAGGTCGCTCACCTCCTTGGCCAAACGCGCGACCATCATCGCGCCGAGCTGCTCACCGACCACGGTCGTGTGCTGGGCTTTCGCAGCGGCAACGGCGGTCGCGGCGACGCGGGCGCTGGTGCGTGCACCGTGTCGTTTCAACCAGGCCGTCAGCCGGGTTTCGCCGAGTCGTCGGATGGCTTCGGGGGTTTGGTAGCCGGTGAGCAGGATCAACGCCGCCTTGCTGGCGCGCAGGTCGAACGCTCGCTCCAGGGCCGGGAAGTATTCGAGCAGCTGGGCACGCAACCTGTTGATCGCCCGGGTCCGGTCACAACCCAGGTCGGTGCGCCGCGCGGTGAGGATCCGCAGCTCGACAGTGGTTTCGTCGCCGACCCGCAACGGTTGCAGGTCTCGGCGCATCCGGGCTTGGTCGGCGATGATCGCGGCGTCTTTCGCGTCGGTCTTCCCGTCGCCGCGGTAGGTTCCCGACGCCCAGTGCACGGTCCGGCCCGGGATGTAGAGCAGGCGTTGATCACGCTCGGCGAGCATCGCGATCAGCAGGGCCGCACCGCCGTGGTTGAGGTCGATCGCCCAGGTCAGCTCCACACTGTCGGCGAGTCCGGTGGCATCGTCGATCAGCTCGCGCAGGGGCTGCTCGTCGTTGAGCACTCTGCGCGAGAGCAGTCGTTTGCCGTCGGCGTCGATGACGACGCAGTGGTGAGCCGATTTCCCGGCGTCGATTCCTACCCACATTTGTTGCTGCACAACCACTCCCGTCGTTGCTGCTCTGTTGAGTTGTCTCGCAGACGACTGCGCCGTCGTGTCCTTACGAAGCGATCGGGTCGCGTATCTCAATCAGCGGTCGAGTCGTCGCGGAGCGCCGGGCGGCCAATCCCCCTGGGCCATCAACGGCTGAGCGATGAAAGCCATACCCGGCGCTCCTGGGTGCTGCAAAGCCTATGGCAGCCAGTGGCTTACAGCACCCGAGAAGAAAGGTAAGGAATGATGAGCACAGCGAACCTGACCGATATCGAGCGACAGGTGCTAGACGTCCTTGCATCCGATGGTCTGATCCTCGGCGTCCTGGCACCGGGCGGTCTGCTCACTATCGACGCCCTTGCCCGCAGGACTGGCCGGAGGGTGCGGGAAGTCCGTCGCGCCATCACGTCTCTGCGGATGAGGAACCTCGCGTGGGCGAACCGGCGCGGGCAGTGGAGCGCCCGATGACCGGCCGATCGCGCGACGGTCGATATGTGGCGGAGCTGTTCGGCGCCTTGTCCGGCCTTGAGGATGCCGGTTTGGTCTGTTCGGTGCCGCTGTCCCAGACTGAACTGGATCGGCGCGCGTCCGCGGCTGCGCCAGATCCCGTACCATCAGTCCTGTTCGAGGCCGACCCCAATCCATCGCGCGCCGACCTCGTTGGGGCGCTCGACGCGATGAGACAAGCTGGTTGGTTTCGATGACCCAGACCAGCCTGCCCGCCGGGGCCTTCGCCGAGACACCCTGGACACGGTGCGAGTTCTACCGGCGCATGTGCTCGCTGCCCGCCGTTGTCGACCCGGGCACGGGCCGGAACAATGCGGGCCGGTTGGTCGGGGCGGTGATGATGCCGACCGGGTTGGCCCAGCGGGTCAAAACCAGCCTCGACGTTCGCGGTGTTGCGCCGTTGCCGATCATCGGTCATCCGCGCACCGACATGTGGACATTCCTGGTCAGGGCCGACATCCGGCCGATCGGCGACCCCGACGACGTGGCGCGACTGTGGACAGCACGGGTGATGGTGATCCGCGAAGGCGATATCGCGTTGCCGTCCCCGGTACCAGACCCGTTGATGGTCCGCACGTGGGTGTCTCCGGCTATCAGCGCGTTCCGTCCATCAGGGGCCGTGGTGATCGAATGCGCGCAGTCGATCTTGAGGGCGACCCGGCCGACAGCAACGCCCACCCTCCACCCCGCCCGCACACGCACCCAAACAGCGGACATGTGGAT
>NZ_JBHXMY010000549.1:0-3908 GCF_042720195.1 Nocardia sp. NPDC058497
TTGATACCGGCCCGCCCACCCCCCCACCCTCGTTGTTTCGTGTGGGGTGTTGTAACCTATCAAAACCTCGGGCGTCTTTGCGGTGGGGGTTTATTCGCGGGCGGGGGGGGTTTGTACCCCCCCCCGCCCCTGCTTCGTCGGCGACGAATCTACTTACCCGGTGTGGGAGTTCCGCCGCTCACCGTGATCAGTGCCTGAATGAAAGGCAGGGCGGCCTCGCTGAGGCTACCGGCACCGGTCTGCATCAATTCGTAGAGAGAACCCATTATTTACTCCTGGATTTGCTGGTGAATCAGCCCGATGAATCGGGTCTTGCGGGAGAGTGCGCGATTTACGGGAAGAACGCTTCCACCGAGCCGAGGAAGACGGCGAGGAGGCCGTCGCCCTCGGCCGCAGAACCGAGGCCCGCGATCGCCGCCTGCATAATCTCGGTCAGTGAACCCATGATCGATCTCCTTGCGTGGTCGCGACTCGCAGTCTGTGATGCCGGTAACTTATCGCCACTGCCATTGTGTGGCAAGCCGGTGTTTCACACACTGCGATTCGTTCATTTGTTTCTTTCCTGATGGAAGCTGCTCGCCGATTGCCATGGGGTGCAACCGCACTGCATGCGACCTGCGTCTACCGCGACTGTCTGGGACGACAAGTCGATGGGCTGCAGTGAACCTGCTCGTTGCTAGCTGATGCAACAGACCCTAGTTTTGGGGGGATCGTGACGACTCGACCGTCCTCATATTTCGGGCCCGGCAGTGTTCCATCATCATGTTGTATGGCTATCAATGGTGCGCATTGATAGCTCGTGAATGTGCCTCTTCCTTTACGGGAAGAAAGCCTCGACCGAGCCCAGGAATACGGCGAGTAGACCATCGCCCTCGGCTGCGGAACCTATTCCCGCAATGGCGGCCATCATCAACTCGGTCAATGAACCCATGGTGAATCTCCTTGCATGATTGGTAAGCATCCCGCCGGAAAAGAGGGGAACCCACGGCCGGGATGTGGGTAACGTAGCTCTGCTCATTTCCCCCGGCAAGGAAATCGCCCGATTCGCCGAATTCGGCACCACATCCTTCCCAGTGGAAATACTGGCCGGTGTTGGTACCTGTCACAGCGGATCGCGCCGTGACCTGTACGGACATCCAGTCCTGTCAGATCCGACAGTGAACGGCCGCGTTCGCCGAAGGTGCTGTCAATCCCCCTGGAGTGGGTCACGCCAGATGCGCGCCGGAATCCCGCTGACCAGATCGCGCCGCCGCAGCACCTGGATCCGCCACGGAGACAGGCGAAGGACCTGGAAGGCGGGATCGTCCGGGCCCTGCCAGAACTGACCGGGGTCGTAGCCCGCGCCGGGCGGGCTGCCGTGCCGGTACAGGTTCCACACGTGCGCGCGCTCATCCGGATCCTCGGTCCACTCGGCCACGGTGTCGACCGCGACGGTGTTCTGCGCCGGACTCCAATAGGAGAACGTCACATGCGGATTCCCCGCGATATGGGCGGCCTTCACCGGCGTGCGGTAGGTCCCGAGCCAGCCGATCGGCTGCTCGGATTCGGTCTCCCAGACCGGGATCAGCACGCGCGACCTGGGCCGCCCCTTGGCGTCGACGGTGGTCATGGTGGCGTAGTTGATCGAGCCGACGATCGCGTCGAAGTCGGGCTTGATATCGGCGAAGGTGTGGACCTGGGCGCGGGTGCGGTTGCTCACTGCTGCTCCTCGATGCGTGTGGTCACCGAGGGGTCGGGACTGTCGGTCACGGTGTGGTTCATGGGTCCACCGTGACCGGGCGGATTTCGGATGGACTCAGGGTCGACTCGAGGCCGCCGTTCGGCTCGGCGCCTGCCCCGGATGCGGGCCCGCGGTCGCCGCGAGGCTCAGGGTCGAGTCGAAGCGTCGGCGGGGTGCAGCGTGTGTGGGTCGGCTCGGCGCCCTTCGGCGAAGCCGGCCGCGAACTGGTCGGCGCCGATCTCGGCAATGATGCGCGCCTCGATGCGGGCGACATCCCCGCGTTCGGCGTCGGGCAGTGGCGCGCCTGCTGACCGGCGCAGTGTGTCGGCGGCGCCGAGTGACCGGGCGGCGTACCCGGAATCCCCGGCGAGCGAACGCGATCCGGCGAGACCTTCGAGCGCGAGTGCGTGGGCGCGTGGATCGCCGGTGCGCAGCGCGGAGTCCAGCCCGCGCAGCTGCAGCCGTTCGGCTTCGCCTGCGTCGCCGGACAGCTCGGCGGTGAAGCCCAGTTCGGCGAGGATCAGCGCGGCGCCGAAATGCGACCCGGCGCGCAGGTGCCAGTCCAGCCACGCGCCGAGGTGTTCGCGGGCCGCGTGCAGATCGCCGCGGCGGCGGGCGACGAGGCCGAGCCCGAGTACGGCGGCTTCCTCCCCGACGAGATGCCCCTGGGCGACCGCGACCTGACGGGCACGTTCGTGCAGTTCGGCGCTGTGTTCGAGTTCGCCCCGCAGCAACGCGATCCGGCCGAGTGAGGTGAGCCGCTCACCGACTTCGGTCCATAGTCCCAGCTCCTCGGCGGTGCTCAGCGCAGCCCGGTGGTAGTCACGCGCGACGTCGAGGTCGCCGGTGACCTCGGCATGGCTGCCGAGCAGGAATCCCGCGATGCCCTGTCCCCAGCGGTCGCCCACTCGCGCGAACAGGTCCCTGCTTCGTCCGGCGTGCTCGCACAGCCCGGCCAGGTCGCCGCGGGCGAACGCGTCACGAGCCAGCGACACCGAGGCTGCCGCGACACCCCAGTCGTCGGCGTTGCCGGCGAAGGCGTTTCGCAGGTCTGCCGCGTTGTCCATGCCCTGCCGCGCGGCGAACCCGGTGTGGACGTGCGCGAGATACCAACGGGCGCGCAGCTCCGCCGGTGCGAGCCGTTGTGCGGCGGTGGTGCCGCGAGTGTGGCTCGCGCCGCCTGCCGTGTCGACGGTGTGGCCGGCGCCGAGCTCGAGGGCCCTGCGCCACAGCAGGGCGACCCGGCGTGCGGTCGGATCGGTCTCGCCGGGCAGTGCCAATGCGATACCGATGGACCGGATGCCCTCGGCCAGCCGTCCGCGCATCACCCAGTACCACGCCAGCGCGTTGACCAGGCGCAGCGCGTCGGCGGATCGGCCTGCGGCACGGGCGGTTTCGAGTGCGCGGCGCAGGTCGGGCGACTCCGTGTCGAGCCGGGCCAGCCACCGACGCTGATCAGCGGTGCGCAGCTGCTGGTCGGCGCGTTCGGCCAGGTCGAGGTAGTACGCGAGGTGGCGCAGCCGGGTGTCGAATTCCTCACCGCTGTCACGCAATCGGTCGACGCCGTACGCCACGACCGATTTCAGGAGCCGGTAGCGCGGCCGGGCATCGGCGGCGGGCGTGATGATCAGGGATCGGTCGACCAGGCGGGCGAGTAGTTCCGCGACGTCCGACGGGTCCACATCACCGCCCGCGCACACCGCCTCGGCCGACTCCAGCGTGCCGCCGTCCGCGTGCGCCGAAAGTCGCCGCAGCACAGTGCGTTCGGGCTCGTCGAGGAGTTCCCAGCTCCAGTCGATCACCGCGCGCAGCGTGCGCTGCCGGTCCGGTGCGTCCCGGTAACCGGACGAGAGCAGCGTGAACCGATCCTCGATCCGTTCGGCCAGGGCGTGCACGCCCAGCGCGCGGACCCTCGTCGCCGCCAGTTCCAGTGCGAGCGGTACACCGTCGAGGTGGGCGACGATGGCGGCGACCGCGGCGGCGTTGTCGTCGGTGACGGCGAAATCGGGTGCGGCGGAGCGGGCTCGATCGGCGAAAAGCCTTGCGGCAGTGGACTTCTCCACCTCGGCCGCAGTAGCGTCGGCGGCGGGGCCCCGCAGCGGGTGCACCCGCCCCGCGTTGAGCGCCGCCGTCGCCCAGGGGCCCAGACTGGTGCACACTAACAGTGTCGTATAAACAAAATGAGGCG
>NZ_JBHXMY010000550.1:0-3905 GCF_042720195.1 Nocardia sp. NPDC058497
GCACGCGCCCCGCGCCGTCCGCGCCGACCCCCGCCCGCCCAGATCCCCCCGCCCGCGCGCCCGGGCGACCACCGCGCCCTCGTCGTCGATGACGTCGAACTTGGCGCCGGCAACGGCGACCTCGGGATCGCGCAGGGAATCGACCTGCGCCGAGAGGCACTCCGGGGTGATCAGGTCGTCGGCACAGACGAGTTTGACCAGATCACCGCGGGCCTGGCTCATCACCCGATTCCAGTTGTCGACCATCGGCAGCACGGTGTCGTTGGTGCACAACCGGATTCGCTCATCGTCGAAGGACCGCACCAGGTCACCGGTGCCGTCGGTGCTGGCATTGTCGAGCACGACGATCTCGAAGTCCGCGAAATCCTGCGCGCGAATCGACTCGATGGTCTCGACAATCGTGCGTGCCGCGTTGAATGCCGGGACGCACACCGACACCGGTACCCGCACCACCGCACATCCTCCACAACACTCATCGGGCCTGCGCCGCGCGACGCGGACCCGTTTCGGGCACAGTACCCGCCCGGCAACCGAGATTTACATCGACATCGGTGCACATCGTGTTACCGAACTCGTGGTCCGGGTACTCGTAAGGCCCGCACTGTGCCGCCGGGTTAGCGGCGCAGCGGAAGCCCAGCTAACATCGCGGAAGCAAGATCGGCGAAAGTGTGGGAAGCGTGAGCGAGACCGACCCGGCGGACACGGGCGACGCGGCCCCTGGGCGTCCGGCGATGTCCGGGGTGAATATCGCCGATCATCTGCGCCAACTGGTTCGCGCCCTGCCGATCGCCCTGGTGGTCGCAGCCCTCGTCGGCGGTGTGGTGTGGCTGGTCCGCGACGGCAGCCCCCGCACCTACGAGGCGAGCCTCACCGCGCAGATCTCCCAGCAATCCATCGGCGCGGTGTTCAACGAGCTGACCCAGCCCTACATCGTGCTGGTCACCCAGAGCCGGGTGCTCTCGGATGTGGTGAAGAACGGGCTGGCGCCCTCGGAGAACGACCTGCGGCCGAGGGTGTCGGCGATGACCGGGCCCGCACCGTCGCTGCTCATCATCAAGGCGCAAGCCGGGTCACCCGAGCAGGCCGAAAAACTGGTGCTGGCGGTGCAGCAGTCGCTCGACAGTGCCGCGTCCCAGATGCGCACCGAGGCCATCGCCCGTTCGGCCGCCGATCTCGAGGTGCATCGGCGGGCCGTCGAGGACACCTTCACCAAGCGGCTGGCCGAGGATCCGCTGCGCCCGGAACTCAGTTTCGATGCCAGGGATGTGGCGCGCGAGATGGAATTCCGCCAGGTTCTCGGCATGCCGCGCCTGACCGTGATCGCCAATCCGACCTCGGAACTTGTCGCCCCGCACCCGGTCCAGGAAGGCCTGTTCGCGGGGCTGGCCACGCTGATCATCGTCGCCGAGACGGTGGTGCTGGCGCGCGGTGCGCTCAACCGCCGCATTGGTGGTGCCGGCGGCCGAACCGGTGGGTCGCGGCGCCGCCGGAAAGCCGGGACCGCGGTCGCCACAGCCGCCCCTGTGCCCACGGCGGCACCCGGGCCGACATCCGGTCCCGCCGAGCCGGCGGCCCGGGCCCCGGCCCCGGCCCCGGCCCCGGCCCAAAAGCGTGACACCAGGACCTCGACGCCGGTGGCGTACGACCCCGAGACCACGGTGCTGCCGCGGCAATGGCCGGTCCGTACCACCCCGGTGCCGAGAACCACCGGATCGCGCGACGTCTAGACATGGCGTTGTCGCGCATGACCTCCCCCGCACCGGCCGACATGTCGCGCCTGACATTGGGCCCTGTTCGCCACGGCGACAGCATCGTCCGCCTGCGGCCGCCGCGGATGTCGGACTTCACGCAGTGGCGCGAGATCCGGCTGCGTGACCGCGCGTTCATCGAACCGTACTGGGGTACTTCACCACTGAGCTGGGAGCAGCGGCACAGACCCCGGCACTGGGCGCGGGAGTGTCTGGTCGCCTGGTCCGATATGCGGGCCGGGCACCGGTACGCCGGGGTCATCGAGGTCGACGGCCGGTTCGTAGGGCAGATGGAGTACTTCGTCATCGACGCGGCCTCGGCGACCGCTGAACAGAGTGGCTGGATCGACGCGCGGTGGGCAGGCCGCGGGGTCATGGCGCAGGTGGGCGTGCTGCTGCTCGACTACATGTTCAGCGCCCGTGGTATCACCCGGGTGCTGGCACCGGTCTCACCGGACAACCGCCCGGCCCTCCGTTGTGTGCGCGGCCTCGGCTACCGCCACCAAGCCACCATGGCACTGGCCTACGACGCCGGTGGGGCGCCCCGGGATCACACCTTGTCGGCGATCACCCCGGCCGACCTCGCAGCGCGGGACCTCCCCGCCCTCATCCCGGCCGAATCGGTCTCGGTCCCAGTCGTTTCCAGGTCTGGCGGTGTGTCGCCCGCAGCAGTCGCGCTCGCCGCCGCCAGGCTGTTCGCTTGGACGGCCCGCGAGCGTCTGCGACGCTACGTGCCCGCCGAACCCGTGTCCCTGGTGGTCGCCGATCACCCGAATGCCGTGGTGCGCACACTTGCCCGCACGGATCGATCGGCCTGGCGACGAGCCGCGACAGCCCACCGCGCGCGGATCACGGTGGCGGTCGGGCCCGCCGAATGGGAACGCAGGCACCGTCGGGCCGGGTGGTACCGCGCACGGTGGTACACCCGATTCGGTCTCCGGTCACCGGTGGGACTGCACCTGGTGCTGCACGTGAACAATTGCTACGCGGGCGAATTCCGCCTGGGCGACTCCCTGCTGCCGGGTCAGGCCACCAGCCTGTTCACCTGGGCCGACCCCGATCTCGCCGATTCCGAACTCTGGCCCGCAGCGCTGCGGGCGGTCACCGAGTACGGGTTCACCGAGCTCGGGCTGCGGCGGATCGCGGCCGAGATTCCGGTCGACGACACCGTCACCTCCGCTGTCGTGGCCGCCGCCGGCTTCGTGCACGAAGGCGTCCTGACCGACCATCGTGGCCCCACCGGGCTGTACACCGACCACGGTTTGTGGGGGCTCACCTGATGCGCAGTTTCGAACGCAGTGCCGCGATCCAGGCTCGCCTGCACGACCTGGTTCCCGGTGGGGCGCACACCTACGCCCGTGGCGCCGACCAGTACCCCGAGCAGATGGCACCGATCCTGGTGCGCGGCAAGGGCGCTCGCGTGTGGGATGTCGACGGCAACGAGTTCGTCGAGTACGGGATGGGATTGCGTTCGGTCACCCTGGGCCACGGCTACGAGCCGGTAGTCCGCGCGGCCACCCTCGCCGCCGCCGACGGCATGAGCTTCTCGCGGCCCACCGAACTCGAACTACTCGCCGCGCAAGACTTCCTGGACCTCGTGCCGGGCGCCGACATGGTGAAATTCGCGAAGAACGGCTCCGACGCCACCAGCGCGGCGGTGCGGCTGGCCAGAGCCGTGACCGGCCGGACCACGATCGCCGTCTGCGATCAGCCGTTCTTCTCCGTCGACGACTGGTTCATCGGCACCACCGACATGGCGTCCGGGATCCCCGCCGTCGACACCGTGAAGTTCGCCTACAACGATCTCGACGCGCTCGCGGCGACGCTCGCGGGCGACACCGTCGCCGCCGTCTTCCTCGAGGCCGCGACAGCCATGGCGGAGCCGATTCCCGGATACCTGGAAGGTGTTCGCGGCCTGTGTGATCGGCACGGCGCGCTGCTGGTGTTCGACGAGATGATCACCGGCTTCCGCTGGTCGGCCGGTGGTGCGCAGGCCGTGTACGGGGTGACGCCGGACCTGTCGTGCTGGGGCAAGGCGATGGGCAACGGATTCCCTATTTCCGCGCTCGCTGGAAAGCGCGAGTACATGGAACTCGGCGGCCTGCGTACCGAGCGCGACCGGGTCTTCCTGCTGTCCACCACGCACGGACCCGAGAC
>NZ_JBHXMY010000551.1:0-3886 GCF_042720195.1 Nocardia sp. NPDC058497
GTCAAACCCGCGGGGCGCCCACCTGTGCGTTTACGCGGGGCGAACCCCGGCCCCCTACCCCCCCCCCCCGCCCTATAGGGGGGCGGGCTGGTGGTGGCGCGACGCCGAACTGCGTGCCCACCTGCGGGATCCGGCGTGGCCCTTCGTCCCCGACACACGCGTCATCGTGGATGACCTGCTCACCGAGGACGACTGAATCAGTAGACGATCACCTGCCAGGTCTGCATGCTGAACGGCAGGTCACACGAGGTTTCGGAGTGAAAGCCGCCGAACGCGGGCTGACCGTAGCGCTCGTAGCTGCTGAACCAGTTCCACCAGGCCCAGCAGGTGACGCGCACCTGATGCCAGACCGGGTCGCCGCACTGCGAGAACGCTCCGGTGCCCGCGATGGGGTTCACCGAGCAGTGCCCGGGCGGTGTGGCCTGGGCGGGTACGGCGAGCAGGGTCGAGGCACCGATGAGACCGGCGGCCGTGGCCCCGACAGCGATCTTGCGAAGCGATTTCATGACAACCTCCGGCGATCCACGTTGGGCTCGATATTCGCCTCGGGACACCGTGTCCCGATGATGTGAGCTACATCATGAGAATCGCGCGAGCTGTTACTGCCATACCCGAATAGTTACCCGCGGGCTATCTTCCGGATCAGTCGAGTGAGCGCAGGGATTCCTCGTCGCGGGCCACGACCGCACCACCGTCGGCGGTGAGCACGATGGGTCGCTGGATGAGCTTCGGATGATCGGCCAGCGCGGCCAGCCACCGGTCGACATCGGCATCGGTACGACCCCAGCTCGCCATGCCCAGGTCCTTGGCGATCTGCTCGCCGGTGCGGGTGATATCCCACGGCTGCGCGCCGAGCCTGGCCAGCACCGCACGCAGTTCGTCGACCGTCGGCGGGTCGTCGAGGTAGCGCCGCACCGTGTATTCGGCCCCGGCCGCATCCAGGTGCGCGGTGGCATTGCGACTCTTCGTACAGCGGGGGTTGTGCCAGATCTCGGTCATACTCGCAGCGTAATAGGTGGGCGAGAACACAGATGCGGGCGCGGGCGCACCGGCCGATACTGGGACCATGACCGACACCGCGCCCTCCGAAAACCCGTACGGCACACCGACAACCACCGGTCCCGAACCGATCCGGCCATCCCAGGCCAGGGTCAACACCGTCGTCCGCAGCCTGCTGAAGATCCCGGTGCTGGCGGGCATCATCGGCAAGCGCCTGGCCACCCTGCACGTCACCGGCCGCAAATCCGGCAAGGTCTACGACGTGCCCGTGGCGTACACCGTCTACGACGGCACCCTCCTGATCGGCACATCCCTGCGCCCGTGGGTGAAGAACCTCCAGGGCGGCGCGGAAGTGCTTATCTCCCGTGGCAGCACCCCCGAAACCTGCACCGCCACCGTCCATTCCGACGAACACAGCGTCCTCGACCTCTACACCGTCATCGCCCGCGACAACAAACAGAACGCCAAGTTCAACGGCATCGGCTATACGGCCGACGGCGAGCCGTCCAAGGCCGACATCTACCAGACCTGGCAGCAAGGCGGCGTGGTCGTACAGCTGACCCCACGCTGACCCGCTCACGACGACGGCCCATCGGGACTTCCGGTGGGCC
Source organism: Nocardia sp. NPDC058497 (assembly GCF_042720195.1). Classification (NCBI taxonomy): domain Bacteria; kingdom Bacillati; phylum Actinomycetota; class Actinomycetes; order Mycobacteriales; family Nocardiaceae; genus Nocardia; species Nocardia sp. NPDC058497. The sequence continues at coordinate 1,611 of NZ_JBHXMY010000551.1, forward strand.
GTCATGCGCTGGGTTGCGGCACGGCGAGCCGCTGCCGAGGACTCGGCCCCGCCCGCTGACGCCGGTCGCCGATGCGGCAGACTGGACGTTTCTCCCCTCGAAAGGCAGCAGTGGTGACGCTCGGCATGGTCCTCGGCGACGCAGGCTCGTGCATTTCGGCGCGGTAGCGAACGAGGCTTCCCCTCTCGCACCCCGGCGTCGAAGTGCTCGTCATGTCACCAGCACCGCCGACTACCGGGAGATACCCGTGTCCACCATCGACTGGACCGAAGACCATATCCGTCACACCGCGCGCTGGCATTCGGAGAACGGCGCGCCCGCACCGGCCGCCGTCTCGATCGCCGACGACCGGCTCTCCGCCGACCAAGCCTACCGCCGGATCCGGGCGGGGGAATCGCTGCTCTGGCAGGGCGACTACCACAACGGCCGCCAGCTCCTGCAGGCGCTGGGCCGCCGCGCCGATCGCACGGCCACCGCACCGCGCGGCGGCGACCTGAGCGCACGCTACGACCACGAGCGGGCCAGGAAACGCAGTCGCGCAGGCATTCTCGGCGGTCTGCTGGTCCAGCTCGACGACACCAACGATCTCGACCTGCGGCGCGCGCCCGATGTCCAGGCGGCCTGCACCGCCGCCTACGGTCCGGCGAGCGCCGGCCGGGTCGTCACCTTCCCGGAGCTGCTCGGCGTCCTGAGCGCGTATCGCTGGCAGCAGCAGGGCGTCGAGGTGGCCGCGCTCGGCGCGCGGATATACCCGGGCTACGGCGTCTTCTCCCCCACCCGCAGCGAATACGTCGATCTCGTCGCGGACGCGCCGCTGGATCCCGAGGTGCGCACCGCCTTCGATCTCGGCACCGGCACCGGCGTGCTCGCCGCGCTGCTCGCCCAGCGCGGCGTCTCCCGGATCACCGCCACCGACATCAACCCGCGCGCGATGCGCTGCGCGACCGACAATCTCACCCGCCTCGGCTACGCCGACCGGATCACCGTCACCGGTCCCACGCTGTACCCGGACGGGCGCGCCGATCTCGTCGTCTGCAATCCGCCCTGGCTGCCCGGCACACCGACCTCGGACCTGGAACGTGGTGTCTACGACCAGGATCAGTCGATGCTCACCGATTTCGCGCACGGCCTGCGCGCGCACCTCACGCCCCGTGGCGAGGGCTGGCTGGTGCTCTCCGATCTCGCCGAACTGCTCGGACTGCGCCCCGCCGAGCACATCCCGCGCCTGCTCGACGCCGCCGGACTGCACGTCATGGCCCGCCTCACCACGCGCCCGCGCCATCCGCGCGCCGCCGACCGCGACGATCCACTGGCCGCGGCCCGCACCGCGGAGACGACCTCGCTGTGGCGGTTGCGGGCGCGTTAGCCGCGAGCGGCGAGTTCCCGCGGTCCCTCCCCGCGCGGCGTCCGCGACTGGCAGGATGCGCGGTACATCGTCCGGCAGCACCCCAGTTCGAGGAGACACCGTCCAGGTGAGCAGTCATTCGCAGGACCGTTCCATCGTCGGCACCGCCCGGCGCGCCGCACTCGGCCTCGGCGCCGTCGTCGCCGCGCTGGTGGCGATCGCCCCCGCCGCGCAGGCCGTGCCCGCCCACCAGGCGGTCGTCCCCGGCTGCGTCCCTGCCGCCGCGGGCGCGCCCAACGGCAAGCAGTGGCCCACCGAGCCCGCCCTGACCATCGACCCCGCCGCGGCCTACACCGCGACGCTCGACACCACCTGCGGCACCCTCTCGATCGAGCTCGACGCCGCCGCGGCACCGCGCACGGTCAACTCGTTCGCCTTCCTGGCCGGCGAGGGCTACTTCGACCACACCCGCTGTCACCGGCTCACCACCCAGGGCATCTACGTGCTGCAGTGCGGCGATCCCACCGCGACCGGCATGGGCGGCCCCGGCTACAAGTTCGGCGACGAGAACCTCGCCGGCGCGGTCTACCCGGCGGGCACGGTGGCCATGGCCAATGCGGGCCCCGGCACCAACGGCAGCCAGTTCTTCCTGGTCTACCGCGACACCCAGCTGCCCCCGAACTACACCCCGTTCGGCCGGATCACCGAGGGCATGGACGCGCTCACCACCATCGCGAACGCGGGCGTCGCCGGTGGCGGCGGCGACGGCACCCCGGTGGCCGACGTGGTGTTCAACGCGGTGACCACCGCACAGGGCTGAGAAACGGCCGAGGGGGGGGCGGGGGGGGCGGGCGGGCGGGGGGGGCCCGCGGGGGCGGGGGGGGGGGGGGGGCCGCGGCGGTGGGTTATGATGTCGAAGGTTGTGGGTGGG
>NZ_JBHXMY010000552.1:0-3886 GCF_042720195.1 Nocardia sp. NPDC058497
GTACCCCAGAACAGGGCGTACAGCGACCAGCCGAAGGCGGCGAGCACGCCGATCGACACCAGCGTGTCCATGGTGGCGGTGGCGTGCTTGGCGTTGGTCCACGCCGCCTTGTGGAAGGGCAGCGCGCCCCACACCACGACCGGCGCGGCCAGCGTCAGCGAGAGCCACTGCCAGTTGGTGAACTGCAGCGCCGGGATCATCGCCATCGCGATGACCGGGACGGCGAGCACCAGCGAGACCAGCAGCCGGGTGCGCAGCGAAGCCGTGGGGTCCGGCTCGGCGGCCGCTTCCTCGGTCGGCTCGGCCTGCTTCGGCGCGGGCAGTGCCGCGGTGTAGCCGGCCTGCTCGACGGTGGCGATCAGTTCCTCGGGGGAGACGTCACCGGTGAAGTCGACCCTGGCCTTCTCGGTCGCGTAGTTGACCGTCGCGGTGACCCCGTCGAGCTTGTTGAGCCTCTTCTCGATCCGGTTCGCGCAGGAAGCGCAGGTCATGCCACCGATCACCAGTTCTACCTGGCCGGTGCCGGGTGGTTTCGTCACGGTGGTCATGGGGTGCTCCGTTTCGTTCCTGGTATCGATTCTTGCTGAGGGATTGCTGATGGGCTACATCGGTGCCCATGGTCGGGATAGGGCCTGTCGCGGCGTCCGCCGAAGCATGCGCTGAGCATTCACCAACGGCTCAGATGGTTCTGATTTCGACCGATCGGCGGGAAAGTGAACGTCCAGCGCGGTGGCCGCGGGCGCCAGGGTCAGTGCCCGTGGCCGGGTGTGCCGTGGTCGGCCGGTGCGCTCGTCGGTGCGGGATTGCTCGCGCCGGTCGCGTCCGGCTGGGCGACCTTCACCGTGAACTCGGCCGTGCGCACCACGCCCTGGTGCTGGAAGTCGAGGAACAGGCGGTAGTCGCCCGCACTCGGCGCGTTCACCACGAAGTCGATGCCGGGACCGGCGGGGGTGACCCCGTCGCCGGGCGTTCCTTCGGGATGAACGTGCAGGTAGGCGAGGTCGGCGGCGCGCAGTGCGACCAGGTGACCGTAGGCCCCGAGGTAGGGCTGCAGGTCGGTGACCGGCGCGCCGTTGCGGCTGACCGAGAGCGTGACCTTCGAGGCCGCGCCCGGGGCGACCGTGCCGTTCAGGGCGACCGTGTACTCGCCGACCTGCGCGGTCGCCGCCGGGGCGGGCAGCGCCTGCACGTCGTAGTTGCCCGCGACTCGCAGATCCGCGCCGAGGGTCAGGTTCGACCCGCCCGCCGGGGTGAAGTCGGCGAAGACACGGTAGTCACCGGCCCGGCTCAGGTTCAGCGGAACCGACCAGGTCCCGGCCGGGTCCAGCACCGGATGCACGTGCTGGAAACCGGCCATGTCCCGCCGGACCACGATCAGGTGCAGGTCCTTGTCGTGGCTGGTCTCGTACTTGGTGATCGGGGCGCCGGTGGCGTCGAGGATGCGGAAGGCGACCGGGGTCTGCGCCGCTGTCGTGGTGTTCGGCTTGTCCAGGGCCAGCGTGTAGCCCTGATCGGTGACCAGCAGGCCACCGGGCAGATCGGCGGACGGCGCCGCGGTCTCGTGCTCGCCGTGCCCGGCCGGTTCGGAAGGTTCCGGACCGACCAGGGCGCCGGCGGCCAGAGCGATCCCGAAGACCGCCGCGAGGCCGAGGGTGAAACCGGCGAACTTGCCTGTTGCGTTCATCGGGATGCTCCGTTTCGTGGTTCAGTCGGCGAGCTGGAAACCGGCCGCGGTGACGGCGTCGGCGAGGGCGGTGCGGTCGGGTTCGGTGCCTTCGATCGTCACCGAGCCCGCGGCCAGGTCGACCTCGACGCCGGTGACGCCGGGCAGGGCGCCGACCTTGTCGCGCACCTTGTTGGTGCAGCAACCGCAGGTCATGCCGGTGACGGTGACAGTGGTGCTCATGGTGGTGTTCTCCTCGTCGTCGATTTCAATCATTACCATACCCCCCTAGGGTATTTTGTCAAACAGTCGCGTCGGCCGTTTCCGCGGCTGGGGTGCGCATGACCGCCGCGGTGATGCCCGCGCCGGCCAGGGCCAGCAGGCCCGCGCCGAGGAAGGCCGCCGAGTAGCCGTCGGTCAGTGCCGTGGCGTCGCCCAGTTCACCCGCGCCGAATGCCGCGGCCACCGCCGTCATCGCGGCCAGGCCGAGTGCGGAACCCACCTGGTAGCTGACGTTGACGATGCCCGAGGCCAGGCCGCCCTCCTCCGGTCGCGCCGCCGAGATGGCGGTGCCGAGCGAGGGGATGAAGGCCAGCGACATACCGCCCGCGGCCACCAGCGAGGCGGGCAGCACGTCGACCCAGAAGTTGCCCGTGGGCCGAACCAGCGACATGATCCCCAGGCCGAGGCCAAGCACGATCAGGCCGGTGACGATCATCGGCTTGGCACCGAAGCGCTGCATGGCCTTCGGGGCCAGCACCACCATGCCGAGCATGATCAGCGTGGTCATCGGCAGCAGCGCGGCGCCCGACGGGAACGCGCTGTAACCGAGCACCTGCTGCAGGTACAGATTCAGGAAGAACCACATCGGCACCCACGCCGCGGCCAGCGCGAACTGGGCGAAGTTGGCGGCGGCGAGGTTCGGCGCGCGGAAGATGCTCAGCCGCATCAGCGGTTCGCTGCGACGTGACTGGATGAAGACGAAACCGGCCAGCAACGCGGCGGCCAGTGCCAGCACGCCCCAGGTCTGACCCGAAGCCCAGCCCGCCTCCGGAGCCTGCACGATCGCGTACACCGCGGCCGCCAAACCGGCTGTCACGGTGACGGACCCGGCGATATCGATGGAACCCTTGCGTGCCGGAGCGGCGGGCATCAGCAGCGGAACGGCGATCAACGCGAGCGCCGCGATCGGGATGTTGATGTAGAAAACCCAAGGCCAGCTGATGTATTCGGTGATCACGCCGCCGAGGAACACGCCCGCGGTACCACCCGCCGGCGCAGCCGCGCCGTAGACGGCGAGTGCCTTGGTGAGCTCCTGTGGCGAGCCGCCGAACAACATCATCAGCAGGGTGAGCGCCGACGGTGCGATCAATGCCGCGCCCGCGCCTTGGATCGCCCGGCCCGCGAGCTCGAGGCCCACATTGCCCGCGGCGCCCGCGATCACGGAGCCAACCGCGAGAACCAGCCAGCCCGCACCGAATACCCGGCGCGCACCGAGCAGATCGGAGAGCCGGCCGCCGAGCAGGAGCAGGCCGCCGAAGGCGATCACGTAGGCGTTGAACACCCAGGTCAGATTGCCGGGGGTGAAGCCGAGTTCGGCCTGCATCTTGGGCAGCGCGATCCCGATGATCGAGGTGTCCATGATGACCATGAATTGCGCTGCGGCGATCACCGCCAGCGCCCACCACTTCCGGGTGGATTGCGATTGCGTAGTCACGACTTTCGTCCTTTCGAGCGGAGTGCGTCTCGTGCTCGGTACCATACCCCCCTAGGGTATTAACCTGTCAAGCCTCCGGCGGGAAAGGATTCGGACAGCCGAACACCCGGCCCGCATCGTGACGGGCCGGGCGTATAGGGCTGTGCCGGATCAGGATTCGTGGCGATAGGTGATCAGCGCGACGGCGGGCGCGGACACCACCTGGACCAGTGCGCTCCCGTCGACGGAGATGTGCGCGAAGCCGCCTTCGATGGCGACGCGCACATCGTGCACCGTCGACGTCGGCTGCCCGTCGGCATCGGTCAGGGTGTAGCCGTCGACCAGCGCGACCGTGTCAGCGGCCCGCCACTTCGGGGTCATGGCACCCGGCCCGGCCGAGCCGCCGCCCGTGGCCTCTTTCGCGGTGGTCGGAACGAGCGGAAAGTCCAGCTCAGGGCTGGCGACATGTTTGAAATAGTTCGACCGCACATTCAGCGCCCCAGTAACGACTGTCTCGGCCATCTCGC
>NZ_JBHXMY010000553.1:0-3874 GCF_042720195.1 Nocardia sp. NPDC058497
ACCCAGTGGGTGTGGGTCCCCCCGATCTCGCCCCGCTGCGGGGCGCGGCGGGGGGCTTTGGGGTCGGCGGTGCCCGCACCGTCGATGAGCACGGTGTCGTCCTTGGTGACGACGACGCGACGCGCCTGACCGAGCTGCTCGATGGTGGCCTCGCGCAGGGTGACACCGAGATCGGGGTTGATCACGGTGCCGCCGGTGACGACGGCCAGGTCGTCGAGGAACGCCTTGCGACGGTCACCGAAGAACGGCGCCTTGACCGCGACGGCCTTGATCGTCTTGCGGATCGAGTTGACCACCAGGGTGGACAGCGCCTCGCCCTCGATGTCCTCGGCGATGATCAGCACGGCCTTGCCGGACTCGGCGATCTTCTCGAGCAGCGGCAGCAGGTCGGGCAGCGAGCTGATCTTGTCGCGGTGCAGCAGGACGTAGGTGTCCTCCAGCACGGCCTGCTGGGTCTCGGGGTCGGTCACGAAGTAGGGCGAGAGGTAGCCCTTGTCGAACTGCACGCCCTCGGTGATGACGAGTTCGGTCTGCGTGGTCGAGGACTCCTCGACGGTGACGACGCCGTCCTTGCCGACGGTGGTCAGCGCCTTGCCGACCATCTCGCCGATCTCCTCGTCGCGCGAGGAGACGGTGGCGACCTGGGCGATGGCCTTCTCGCCGGAGACCGGGGTCGACGCGGCGAGCAGGACCTCCGACACCTTCTCGGCGGCCAGCGCGATGCCCTGGCCGAGGGAGATCGGGTTGGCGCCCGCGGCGACGTTCTTCAGGCCCGCGCGCACGAACGCCTGGGCCAGCACGGTCGCGGTGGTGGTGCCGTCGCCCGCCACGTCGTTGGTCTTGGTGGCGACGCTCTTGACGAGCTGGGCGCCGAGGTTCTCGAAGGGATCTTCGAGGTCGATGTCACGCGCGATGGTGACACCGTCGTTGGTCACGGTCGGGCCACCGAAGGCCTTCGCCAGCACGACGTGGCGGCCACGGGGACCGAGGGTCACCTTGACGGCGTCGGCGAGCTTGTCGACACCGCGTTCCAGAGCCCGGCGAGCCTTCTCGTCGAACTCGATCTGCTTTGCCATAGGGGATTCAGCTCCTGTGTGAGAACGCAGTCCGCCCCGGGTCGCTGGACGACGCCGGGGCGGAAAGCGAATGCGGCGTTGGCCTACTTGGTGACGACGGCCAGGATGTCGCGCGCCGACAGGATGAGGTACTCCCCACCCTGGTACTTGATCTCGGTGCCGCCGTACTTGCTGTAGATGACGACGTCGCCTTCCTTGACGTCGACGGGGATGCGGTCACCCTTGTCGGTGATCCGGCCCTCGCCGACGGCGATGACGGTGCCCTCCTGCGGCTTCTCCTTGGCCGTGTCCGGGATGACCAGGCCGGAGGCCGTCGTCGTCTCGGCCTCGTTGGCCTGGACGAGGATCTTGTCCTCGAGCGGCTTGATGTTCACGCTCGCCACGTTGAGCCCTCCACTTTCAGGGGAAATTCGGTCGTCCGGAACTGTTGTCCCGGACCGGGTTTCGGTCTACATGCGACTCTGCGCGTCAGCCCCGTCGTCGCGGGTGCCGGGACCCGAAGCCCAGAAGTCGACTGGCACAAGTACAGCTACACAGTGCCGACTAGCACTCTATACGTGAGAGTGCCAGCGCTCAAGGCCGGGTTCTGCCAATGTCGCGTTTTCGACACGCCCACACTCGCCAGTGATCTTCACTTCGCCTGCCGATATCTGTAACGTTCGCATAACAGGCTGTGAAAGGATATGTATAGCGTTCCATCGAGATGGTCGGCGTCACAGAACCATCCGCTCGAAGGGAGGTGAACATGCGAACATCCCTCGGCATCTCTGCCGGTAACGAGGTGGTGTGCTCAGCACTGGTCGCCACCGGACCGTCCGGTGAGCAGAGCTTCGACTACCGGGTCGTCTCCGCCGACGCGGCGCACTCCGACCTCGGCGATCTCGTGTCGTCCTCGATCGAGCTGATGACCACCCAGCTGCCCGTCTCCCAGAGCGCGGGCATGGTCGGCGAGCCACTCGGTCGCTACGCCGGCGCGCATCGCAGGGCCGAGTCGGCCCGGACGCGGCCACCGACCAGCGTCGCCGTGGCGTACCGGAACAAGGAGCAGGCGCAGGCAATTCGCGCGGCCACCACCCGGCATCGTGATCTTCGATTAGTGCCCGAGGGCACCGCGGCGATGACCTACTTACGCGATACCGGCCTGCTCGACCGCTACGCCACCATCGCGGTGGTCGACCTCGGCGCGACCGGACTCACCGTCACCGTCGTCGACTACGCCGACGGCACGATCCTGCACACCGAGCGCACGCCGACGCTGAGCGGCAACGCCATCGACGAGCTGATCTACCACCATCTCGTCGACCTGCACTACGCCCGTCGCGGCACCAGGCCCAACCGCGGCACCCTGACCAATCGGGGCAGGGCGGCCAAGGAGCACCTGTCGATCGCGCCCGCGGTCACCATCGATCACGTGGCCGGTCAGCCGCTCAAGCTGACCCGCTCCGATTTCGAGGAGCTGATCGGCGGGCTGCTGCGCAATATCGCGCTGTTCTCCGCGTCGGTGTTCAGCCGGGCGCCGCAGTATCCCGAGGCGGTCGTGGTGATCGGCGGCTGCGCCAACATTCCCGCCGTCGTCGACACGCTGCACGAGCGATTAGACGTGCCGGTGCTCACCGTGCCCGATCCGGAGGCCGTGATCGCCAAGGGCGCGGCGCTGGTCGCCGATGCCGCCGCGCCGTCGGCCCTGTTACCCGCCGCGCTCGGTGACGCGCCGAGCGGCACGTTCACCAAGGTGGTCGGGACGCTGGCGGGCGCGGTCGTCGTCGTCGGCCTGGTGATCGGCTACGGCGTGCAGGCCATCACGCCCGACACCACCGATGTCACCCCGGCGGGCACCAGCAGCACCGTGCGCCAGCCGTTACCCGTGGCGCCGCAATTACCGCCGGCACCGCTGAACCGCGAGAGCAGCGACCGCACCGGTATCACCACCGCGCCGCCCACCACCGAAACCCAGGCGCCGAGCCCGATCGCGCCGACCACGCCCGCGCCGACCAGCGCGGCCCCGGCACCCAGCCCCTCCGGGCCCAGCCCGACGGCCCCGACGCTGCGTCCCGACCCGAACCTGCCGCAGATCCCGTATCCGGAATCGCCACTCGGCCCGATGAACAGCGGATCCTCGGGCGGCCAGCAACAGCGTCCGTCGACACCGAACACCTCCCCCACCCAGGCCCCCGCTCACGGATTCCTGCCGATCCCGCCTGCCGCGAGCCTGCCGGACGAAGCACCGCTCCAGCTGATCGACTAGGAGTAGACCAACCTACGTGCTCGTCGCCTACGGGCCGGGACATCACCCGTCGACCACCGCGTTGAACGTTCACTATCCCGCCGACCAGTCGCAGTCGGACCGTCCAGAGCGATTAGTGAATCCTCAGCGCATATCCACAGCACAATCGGCGGACTTCGAAGTCCCTAGCGGCCGCACCGGAGTCAGCTAGCGCGCAGGCGCCGCACCATGGGCATCAGGCAGCGGGCGCCAGCCCAGAGGCTGGAACGGTCAGCCGCGCAGGGCACTCACCGAGACCGGCAGACCCGGATCCGTAGCCACGGTCAGCTCGGCGGGTTGCGCACCCGCCGCGATCACATGGGCGCCGAGCGCCGCGATCATCACGCCATTGTCGGTGCACAGCCGCGGCTTCGGCACCCGCAGTGTCAATCCCGCCGCGGTGCAACGCTCTTCGGCGAGCGAGCGGATGCGCGAGTTGGGGGGGGGGGGGGCGCCGGGCCCGGCGCGCGCCCGCCCCACCAGCGCGCAGCCTCGAACACAAAACACAAACACACAACACCGCTGAAAAGAGAGG
>NZ_JBHXMY010000554.1:0-3870 GCF_042720195.1 Nocardia sp. NPDC058497
CGGCGGCGGCCAGGACCTCGGCGTGGCCGCCGGTGAGGACCACGCGATTGCGGCGCACCCGGCGCGCGGGCACCACCGGTACCGCGGCGACCAGGTCGGCGGGCCATGGTCCCCGGTCGCTGCGGCGGGCGCATTCGTGGACCAGTGCGCGGGGTGCGATGCGACAGACCGGGGCCAGCCAGTGTTCGGGCGCCGGCCGGAATTCCGGTTCGGCCGAGGAGGCGAGCAGGAAGTACGCGGCGTCGAAAACCGACAGCAGCGCAAGGGTTTCCAGTCGCGGCTTCTGCAATAGCCGGCCGGGATCGCCCGCGCCCGCCCTGCGCCAGTCCTCGGCCGTCGCCACGCCCGCCTCGACGACGAGCCGGTCCAGACCGATGGTGCGACGGCAGCCCGCCGAGGCGATCGCGCCGCGCGCCAGATGGAACTCCCCGTCCCCGGCCCGCAGTACCCCGGTCGATCCCTGTTCCTCGAGCCGGTGCAGTTCCTCGGCGAGTGCCACGCTCATCGCGGCCCGCCCGTCAGTTCCTCGAGCGCGGCCCGCAGCTGATACCGGGCCATCCCGAGATTGCCGGTGTCACCGTCGAAGACGACGTGCACGAACAGCCTGCCCTCGAAATCGCCGTCGACCAGGTGCAACAGGTGGAATCCGCCGGTGCGGCAGACGACGATCTCGGTGATGTCGTCGTCGGGGCGCCCGGTCGCCAGCGCCGAACAGCTCAGCGCCGCCCGCACCACATCCGTCGTCCCCGCGGCATCCTCGTGTTCGTCGACGATGTCGTGCACTCCAGCGGCGGCAATCGCCAACCCGCTGGCCCCATCCACCAGTGTCACGCTGCACGCACCGGGAATATCCATGATGCGTTTCAGGCAGCCGTCGAGAGAATTCACACGCCCCGGCCTGTCATCGAGAGGTTTATCGAAACGAGACGTTATACCCACCCGCAAATCCCCGCACCCCGAACGCCGGAAAATTGCTGCGCCCCATCATGTTGGGTGAGGTTTGCTGGAAAACCGCTCGGTATCAATACTTTTGGGTAACTTGTTTGCGATTCGCTACCACCCCGAGAAACCCGTGCTCAGCCACCTTTTCAACCTCCGGCGACCATCTCGCGAACATCACGAAACATTCAACCCGGACCCCCGTCCCTTAGCTCGGCAGCCAACTCGTCCCATCGACCACCACTGGACGAGCAGTATCGCCCGCGATACTATTGAGTGATGGGAAAGGCCGGGAAGATTCTCGCCACGATGCGAGAGTCGCCAACCAACGTCAGGTACTCCGACCTCGACCTGGTGTGCCGCGAGTACTTCGGCCCGCCCCGCCGACAAGACGTCTGATGACCGAACGATACGACCCTCGGCACTATGCCTACCGCGTCCTCTGGTCGCCAGAAGACGACGAATTCGTTGGTCTGTGTGCGGAGTTCCCATCCCTGTCGTGGATGGCGGCGGACCAGACGGAGGCCCTCGTCGGTATCCGGGCGTTGGTGGCCGACACGATCGATGACCTCGCGGTGAACGGCGAACCGGTCCCGCCACCGCTGGCGGAACGCAGCTACAGCGGCAAGTTTCTCGTGCGCACCTCGGCTGAGCTGCATGCCCGGCTCGTCCGGGAGGCCGCCGAGATGAACGTGTCGCTCAATCAGCTCGCCAACCAACGACTCGCGGCGAGTTAGCGAAGCCGCTCAGCCCGCCGCGCGGCGGTACCAGGATTCGGCTTCGCGGTGGGCGCCTTGGGAATCGAGGAGGGCGGCGAGGTTGGACATGGCTCGGGGGTGGCCGAGGTCGGCGGCGCGGCGGAAGCAGCGGCGGGCTTCGGTGAGGGCGCCGCGGCGGCGCAGGAGCATGCCGAGGTTGTTGATGGCGTCGATGTCGCCGTTGTCGGCGGCGTCGCGGTACCAGGCTTCGGCGTCGTCGAGGCGGTTCTGGTCCTCGAAGAGGCGGGCGAGGTTGTACATCGCGTCGACGTTGCCGGCGAAAGCCGCGTGGTGGTACCAGGTTTCGGCATCGCGGCGGTCACCGCACTGGTAGAGCAGGGTCGCCAGGTTGTACATGGCGTTGGCGTTGCCACCGGCAGCCGCACGGCGGTACCAGGATTCGGCCTCGTCGACCTCGCCGAGCTTGTCGAGCAGGACCGCGAGGTTGTTCATCGCGCGGGTGTGTCCCGCGGCGGCGGCTCGCCGGAACCAGTGCTCGGCGGCATCGAAATCGCTGTGGTCGTAGTAGATGTTGGCGAGATTGTGCATGGCGGTACCGTCACCGCGCTCCGCGGCGCGATGCAGAGTCGCCATCGTTCCCGGCGGTAACGGCACAGCTCCCCCTCGGATCATCACCTGTTACACATCGATAACGGAAAGTCTATGTGCTGCACCGGAGATCAGCCACGTCGTTTGGCTCAGCACCGAAGATATTGGGCGCGTAGCACGTTCAGCCCCCTACGCACACGCAGAGCTAACGGCGAAGTGGCCGCGGACTCGGAAGTCCGCGGGCGCTTCACGTTTCGCGCGTCGGCGCTGGCCGACAGACGTCGGCGGGATCGGTGCGGGCAGCGCAGCGTTTCCTGGGTTCCAGCGCTGTAGACGTGAGCGCCAAGCTGTTTGCCGATTCGTTACCCGAGGTGTAGCGTCGCGCACAGAGATCGGCCCCCGGGAGCGCTCCAACGCTCACCGAGGGCCTGGGTACGAAGCAGAACCAACCTGTTCGCACCGTAGGGACAACCCTACCTGCACCTCCTCGGAGTGCTCTGATGCCGGGGTCGTCGTCCTGACGCCAGGAGTCTCAACACTCCCGCGCGCGGACCACGAACTGCCTGTTTCGCACCTCAGGCCCCGGGCCATTCGCGGTCGTCACCGACGAGCCCGACCGGGGAGCAGCCAACCCATTAATCCAGCCGTCTGCGAGTACCACTGTCGTACGCCTCGCACGTACGCACCGTGACGGCCGGGAGTGCACACCTTCGCCACGGTCCAACCAGCCACGCGTCCATCCGACGCGCGGCCAGAAGTGTTGGCCGAGAGGGTCTATCGGGGCATGGTGATCGGGAGGTCGGGGAAGTGGGGATACGACACCGGCACCCTTGGGTGCTCCGATTGCCTGGACTTCTCAGCGACCGGCGGCGAACTAACCCGCCAGCGGAGTGATGTGAGTGAGGTCGTCGCCAATAGCGGAGCGGGCGATATCCGCGTCGTATCGCGCCTGCATGTTGATCCAGAACATGTCGGTCAGACCGAGTCCGCGAGCGAGACGAAGACCCGTTTCAGCGGTGATGGCCCGCTTGCCGTGGACGATCGCGTTGATCCTGGTGAGAGGTAGCCCTGTTGCCTTCGCGATCGCGTACTGGCTGATACCCAGTGGCTCGAGGAACTCCGTGAGGAGAATTTCTCCGGGGTGAACGGGGCTGAAGTCGGTCACTGTCTACTCCTTCCTGCTAGTGATAGTCCGCTAGCTCGAGCTCGTGCGCTCCGTCGTACCAGCGGAAACACAGTCTCCATTGGTCGTTGACGCGGATACTGTGTTGGCCGCCGCGGTCACCGCTGAGTTTCTCGAGCCGGTTTCCTGGCGGAACGCGCAGGTCGTTCAGACTCCCAGCGGCGTCGATAAGTTGCATCTTGATCCGCGCCTGGCGGGACAGTTGTGGACTGAACCGCTTGACATAGGTGAGGTTCCAGATGGCTTCAGTGTCACCATCCTTGAATGAGCGGATCACGGGTCACATAATACCGTGTGGCGATACTATCGCGCAACGATACTAACTATTCGGTACCACCAGCAGCCGCAGATAAGTCCGAGGATGAGTTGGGCGGCGATTCCGGCCCGTTCAGGTGATTCCCGGCCGGTTCGAACGCGCAGCGCCCGCGGACTCGACAAGTC
>NZ_JBHXMY010000555.1:0-3850 GCF_042720195.1 Nocardia sp. NPDC058497
CTCGGTGAGACCGAGGAACCGAAGGAACTGGTGCGTGGCGAACCGTCACGGATCAACGAGGTCGCTGAGCATGTCGGCAAGATCGGCACCGCGATCGAGCAGACCGGTGACGCGTTACGCAAGATCGATGTGGCCGATTGGACGGGTTCGGCGGCGTCGGCGTTCGACGAGGAGTACGCCAAACAGCCGAAACTGTGGTGGGACGGCTCCGATGCCATGTCGAAAGCGAAAGCGGCACTCGACATGTGGTTCCACGAGGTCACCGCGGCACAGACCAAGGCTGGTGAGGCGATCGCGAAGTGGAAGCAGGCAGACACCGAGGAAACCAACCGTAGGAACGAGTGGAACGCCAAATCCGACGACGACCGTAAAGGTAGAACCCTCACCGACACCTGGACGGTGTTGCGTGACGAGGCTCGGGCGATCCTGCGTGACGCCCGCACCCAGCGCGACAACGCCGCCAACACCGCCGTGGCCGCGATCAACGCGGCGACCGAGAAGGCACCGACCGAGCCGCCGTTCCTGTCGCGGTGGGGCAGCAACCTGTCGGACCTGTCAGACGCCTGGGCGCACGCGAGCTTGAACTTCACGTCCGGGTTGCTGACGTCGCTGACCGGGATGGTGCAGTTCGTGCGAGCGATCTCGCCCATCGACACCTACAACTTGACCCACCCGGCCGAGTACATGACGAAGATGTCGGACATGGGGACCGGCCTGGTCATCGCCGCGGCCGATCCCAAAGCGACCGCATCGGCGATGCTGGCCGGGTTCAAATCCAATCCGACCGAAGCGCTGGGCGCGTTGACCGGAGACCTGCTGACGACCGTGGCCACCGGTGGCGCTGGTTCGGCGAAGCTCGGTTTGACGGCGGTCGACAAGGCGGCTGATGCGTCGAAAGTCGCGCGGTTGGGTGACAACCTCGGCGATGCCGGTGGCGCGGGTTCGAAGAACGCGCCGTCGAATCCTCCCGCCGAGACACCGGCACCGAAACCGGCTGAGACAGCACCGAACACCGGTGACACAGGCACACCGGCCGCCAAGCCCGCCGAGGGCGCGCCGCAGCCGAACAACCCAGCCGGTGTTGATCCCGAGTCCTCACCCGCGACACCTCGCACGAGCCCGGCTGGCGTGGGCGACACCCCCACCAATACCCCTGATACTCCCAACTCTCCCGATGCCGGCGCCAGCAACCCAGGCGGCGAGCCGTCGACCGGAGAGACACCCTCGACGCCAGAGCCCGCTGCCCCGGAAGCGGATACCCCGGAACCCGCCACCCTGAACGGCGATTCGACACCGGCCCGGCAGGAAGACACCGGCGGCGAGCCTCCGAACCGACCCGCCACGGAGGAATCGCGTGACGGTCAGCCCGATTCGGGCACACCCGCCGCGGCGACGCCCGATCGCCCCGGTGACTCCTCACCCGCGACACCGGATCCCGACAACGGTGGGCCCAATCCCGGCCCGTACGCTCCCGAGAACGCGGGCGGGTCACCCGAACACGGCGACACCGCCCCCACCGACCGCGACCTCGACCACGACGGCACCGGTCACGGCGACGGCACGAACCCAGAGCCGGCGCGCGACCCCGACGCGAACCCCGAATCGCCGCGCGACCCCGACACCGCCACCCCTGGCTCGGACACCACGCCCGGCAACCCGAACGGGACCACAAACGCCGACAACCCGATAGCGCACGACACCACCGACCGCGGTGGGGACGGCCGCGGCTCGGTCGGTGAGGACGGCACGAACACCCCGGCGGAGAACAGCGCCACCGACCGCCAGACCGATAAGACCGGTGACCCGGTCGCGACCGCGACCGGTGAGTTCCTCCTACCCCTGGTCGACATCACCCTGCCGGGTGTGTTGCCGTTGACCGTGAAACGGGGTCATCACTCGAACTACCGGTTCGGGCGGTGGTTCGGTCCGTCGTGGTGCTCGACGCTGGACATGCGGGTGGTCGTCGAAGACGACTACGCCACAGTCGTTTTCGAAGACGCGATGCTGCTGCCCTACCCGCACGCGGAAGTCGGTGTCGGAGTCGAGCCGCTCTCCGGTGGGCAACGCTGGAAACTGACCCGCACCGAGTCCGGCGGCTACCGGCTGTGGGATCCGGCGCGGGAACTGGTGTGGCACTTCGCGCCCGAACCGGTCCTCGACGGCCTCGATATCCGCCTCGGCAATTTCGCGATCTCGGCGATCACCGACCGCCACCACAACCGGATCCGGTTCCACTACGACCATCTCGGCGCCCCGACCGCGGTCACACACTCCGGTGGCTACCGCATCGAGTTCGACACCGAAGCCGGCCGGGTCACCACGATGACAGTCGTCGGCGACGAAGACGGCTCCCGTACCCAGATCCGCCAATTCGGCTACACCGACGGCGACCTCACCGACGTCGTCAACGGTGTCGGTGGCCGCACCCGCTTCACCTACGACGAACTCCATCGGATGACGGCGTGGATCGATTCCAACGCCAGCTCGGTCGTCAACACCTACGACGAACGTGGCCGGGTCATCCACCAGCGGGGCACCGACGGAGTGTTCAACGCCGACTTCGACTACCTCGACTATCCCGACGGCACCGGCCGCCTCACCACCGTCACCGATTCCCGCGGCGCCAGGACCGCCTACGGTTTCGATCACGACCTGCGGCTGCGTGACGTCGCCGGCCCCGACGGTGGGCGACGCCGCATCGACTACAACCGCGACCGCAAACCACTGTCGGTCACCGACCCCGACGGGACCATCACCCGCTACGCCTACACCGCCGACGGTGACGTCACCACCATCACCCGGCCCGACGGCACCCAAATCGCCATCGACTACGCCTACGCCAACCGGCCCTCCACGATCACCAACCCCGACGGCACCACCCGCCACCAATCCTGGGACAAGACCGGCAATCTCGTCGCCACCGTCAACGAAGCAGGCGCGCGCACCGAATACGACCACCACTCCTGCGGAGCCGTCAGCGAGGTCCGCACCGACGACGGCAACCGCACCACCATCGACGTCGACCCCGCCGGCCTTCCGGCCACCATCACCGACGCCTACGGCGCGACCACCCGCATCGAACGAGACCCCTTCGGTCGCCCCGCCGCCCTCACCGACGCCCACGGGGCGGTCACCCGATACGAGTGGACCCCCGAGGGCAAACCGGCCCGCCGTATCGACCCCGACGGCTATCACGAGTCGTGGACCTACGACGGGGAGAACAACCTCCTCACCTACACCAACCGCGCCGGCCTGACCACCCGCTACACCTACGGCGGGCACGATAAAGTCGCGGCCCGCACCGACCCCGACGGCTCGACACACCGCTACCTCTACAACACCGAACGCCAACTCACCGCCGTCATCAACCCCCTCGGGCAACGCTGGACCTACGAATACGACCCCTCCGGCCGCCTGACCGCCGAAACCGACTACACCGGCGCCACCACCCGCTACACCCACACCATCACCGGCCGTGTCGCCACCGTCACCCCCGCAACCGGCATCACCCGCCACCACCGCTACGACAACCTCGGCAACCTCATCTCCATCACCGCCGACACCGGCGAGTACCTTGCCTACACCCACGACCCCGCCGGGCGCATCCTCACCGCCGTCAACGGCATCGACGAGGCGATCACCCACACCCTCGCCTTCACCTACACCCCCACCGGCCACGTCGCCACCCAACAACTCGACGACCAACCCGCGATGGTCAACGACCACGACCCCCGAGGCCGCCGCACCCGCCGCGCCCCCCCCACCGGTTCGGGCACCACATGCCGCCACGACAGCCTCGGCCGCGTCACCGCCCTCCCAGCCCCCGACACACAACGCGACGGCACCCGCG
>NZ_JBHXMY010000556.1:0-3845 GCF_042720195.1 Nocardia sp. NPDC058497
CCGCACCACCCTCACCCGCCCCCCCCCCGCCCCCGACCCGCCGCGAGCGTGGTAGGCGAGCCCGCGCGCCCCACCGCTTTCGGGGGAGAAGGTGATCGCGATCGCGTCGGCCGCGGTGTCGACGGCAGCGGTCAGCAGCTGAGCGAAGAGGGGAGTGCTCGCCTTGCGGTTGCCCCGACCTCGCGATGCACGACGCACTTCACCCATCCGAGTACTACATCCTTCACACGTCCGGCCCACATCTCTGCGATGACCCACGAACCCTGTCGGATTCTGGGCCTACCGGGTGGTGGACCAGTGTCGAACAAGCAAGAAGGAGTCGATATCGGGGCGTTCGGCGACCATGACACCACACGGCACGCTGCCACGACCACACAATCGGCGCGCACACCGACGTCAAGCGCACTCTGCCGACAAAATTTGTGCGCATGGCACAATATCGCCGACGGTTTTTGTTCAACGGACGGAGCGCCACCCGTGGCGGCATACGGATCACTGGTGTGGGTCGGACAGGCCCTGGGTCCACTGACCGTATCGATCACCGACGACCTCATCCGGGTGACCGAGCAGATGATCCCGGTCACCGACATCGCCTTCGACCTCGCCGAGATGCGGGCCGCCAGCATCGCCGAGAACATCGCCCTCGTGCAGTACGTCCTGGCCAACAATATCGATCCGGCCACCGTCGCCCCACCTGCGGGCGCCGCGGCCTACGTCCAGCGCCTCGCCCGGCGCGGTGTGCCGCTGACCGTGCTCCTGCGCGCCTACGGACTGGGCCAATATCAGCTGCTGGACGCGGCCATCGGTTTGATCCTCGCCGTGCCGAGCACCGACCAGGCCGCCCGGATCGCGGAGCTCCTCAAATTCGCAGGTACATACCTGGACCGCCTCAACTCCTCGATGGGCCGGATCTACGAGACCGAACGCGATCGCTGGCTCAGCAGCCGCCAAGCGGCCCGGCAGCAGTGGATCACCAGGCTCCTCGACGACGGCGACGGCGACGTCGACCGCCCCGCGGCCGAAGCGGCGCTGGGCTACCGCCTCGACCGACAGCACCTCGCGGCCGAGGTATGGACACTGCCAGGCGCCACCAGTACGGATACCGTGCGCGTGCTCGAGCAGACACGCCAGCTGATCGCCGCGGCCGTCCCCGGCGGCGGCACCGACATCGTCGCGACCACCGGCGACCGCGACATGCGGCTGTGGCTCCCCGCCGAAGACTTCTCGCTGGACCGGCTCACCGAGCAGATCAAAGCCTCCGGCCTACCCGTGCGCGTCGCCTTCGGATCCGTCGGCGGGGGAGTACCGGGATTCCGGCGTACAGCCCGAAGCGCTGCGCGGGCGAAGGCATTGGCCGTGTCCGCCGGGCAGGCCGCACCCACCGTCATCGATTTCGACGCCGTCGCCCCTTTCGCGCTCCTGGCCGACGAACCGGACGAACTCGCCGATCTGGTCCACCGCGTCCTCGGACCACTGGCAGTCGACAACGCGAAGACAGAACTTCTGCGCCACACCCTGGAAGTGTTCCTCGCCGAAAGCGGCAGCTATTCACGCACCGCCCGGGTACTCCAAGTCCACCGCAACACCGTCCAATACCGCGTCCAGCAACTCACCGGCCGATACGGAATCGCTGTTGACACAGACAACTTCGAGCTCCGCTTCGCCCTCGGGGTGTGCCGCTGGTACCGGCACGTGCTCACCGCACCGATCTGAGTCCGCGCGGTTTGTGCCCGCCGCACAGACTCACAGCCGACGAAGCCCGCGCAGGACCTGCAGGAACGGAACCGACGCACCCAGACCTGTCCGCAAACTCGGATGCATGGGACTCATATTCATGGCCACCGCATACCGCACACCATGGTGACGGCGCTCGGCCATCTGCTCCAGAATCTCGGAGGGCGTGCCGACGACGAAGATCTCGCGTACCAGCGAGGGCGGCACCAGCTTTGCGTAGGCGAGCGCGGTTTCCTCGTCGATGGTCTGGGGGAGTAGGTCCTGGAGACCACTGAACGTCGGACCTAGCGGATGCTCGACGCCATGCCGCCTCCACACACCGGCCGGCGCGACCAGAGACATCGCCCGCGGCACCACAGCTCCCATCAACTCCTCGACTTCGGCCGGACCGCGGCCGACCAGCATCCAGAAGTAAGCAGCCGGCAGGATCGCCGACGGGTCACGCCCGGCATCCGACGCGGCGCTCCGCACGAGATCGAGCTTCTCCGCGTATTCCTTCGGCAGCTGCGGAAACGCGGGGAACCAGGCGTCGCCATACTGCCCGGTGGCCCGCAACATCCGAGGTCCGTGCGCACCGATCCAGATCTCGGGCCGAGTGCCCTTGTACGGCGGAACGTCGAAGACGGCGTCACGAAGAGGGAAGTACTCCGACTCCCGGCTGACCGGTTCTCCGCCGGAATCCCACAGGAACCGGATCGTGGCCACAGCCTCCACGAATCGCGCGACCGGCTTCGACCAGTCCACCCCGTACGGCTCGTTCCCCTCCCGCTCACCCGGCCCGATCCCGAGAATCGCCCGACCACGGCTCAACAAGTGCAGCGTCGCCGCCGCCTGCGCGGTCACCGCCGGATTCCGGCGGCCCGCGTCGGTAACCGCAACACCGAGCCGCTTACGGGCGAGACGATTCCGAGCAGCGAGGTAGCCAAGCGCCGTCCACGGCTCGTAAAACGCGTTGGCCTTGTTCGCGAGCCGCGCACCGCCGACATACTTCGACTTCCAGATCGATGCAGGAAGAGCCGCGATCAGATGATCGGGCATCCACAGCGAGTCGCAACCCGCGGCCATCGCGAGCATCTGACTATTTCGCAGCAAGAAGTCGGGAAGGAAGCGCGGCACCATTCCAGGGTCCGCCAAACCGGTACGAAACCCATGAGTCACCCATTCATTGTGCGACGAAGTCGACCTGCTGGGGTAGATGCATATCCGACCGTTGCCGGTAACCCTGCATGTTCGATTCGTGCATATGCGGCCGGATCTGCCGGAGTTGGCAGGCGTAGAGTTGGTAACCCGAAGCGGAAGGAGTTGACGATGTCCATACGCGCCAGACCAGCGATACTCCGGACTGCCGTGATCGCTGTGGCCGTGGGTGCCGCCACGCTCTTTGGCACGGTCGGTCAAGCATTCGCCGATGTCGAACCCGGCGCCTACACGTCCACGACGTGGTCTTCTGGCATCGTGCTCCTGCAACGCGACGCGCGAGTCGAGGGTGGGGACCTGGTCTTGATTGGGCGTTACCCCATTCATTCGACGCCCGAAGGTGGTTACGTGGACATATTTCCCGGCCACCGAGTCGTACTGATCAGCGACGGACGTGGCGGGTACGAGGGCCCGGCGTATTTGGGTGGAGTGGTGGTCGGCTCCATCACGCTGACGCCCTGACGCTGACCGATCGATCGCCAATCTCTGATGTGGGGTAGGGGTCGCGCTTCCTTGACTGATGCTGCATGCAGGGTTTACTTGACATAATGTGCATTATCGGCGTTTGAACGCGGGCGGTCGGGTGGGATTTTTGAGGATGTTGTTGCAGTGTGTGCTGTGTTGCATTGTGTGCCAATCGCTGTCGCGTCGGCGCTGGGTGTCCGCTGACCGTGTTGCGTGCGCGACCGTTCGCTGTTCGCCGGCGCTTCGGCAATGTGCTGGTGAATTCAGCGATTCTTGGCTCCAGGCCATTTGATGACCATTCCTGCTGAATGTCCGTATCAGCCCAGTCCTTGGCCTGGAAATGCACACGAATTATCGGATCCGAAGAATCGGAAGTGCGAGTTCGGCACTCCCCCTCCACGTACCCACTCGCCCGCGGGGGGGGGGGGGGGGAGGTGTGGGTCGGTGCT
>NZ_JBHXMY010000557.1:0-1198 GCF_042720195.1 Nocardia sp. NPDC058497
GGCGAGCGAGCTCGCCGGGGATAGACCGGTGCGCGCGAAGCGAATTCGCCCCGCGCGGCAAACGCCGCGATCCGGTGGGGCGGCGCGCGAAGGCGGCAGCCCTGCCGGAAGCGGCGATCTGCGACTACGCTAGCTGAATTGTGGAACCCGTCTACCGGTCGATCATCGGCCTGGCCCGAACCGTCTTCTTCCTCGAAGGTCTGAAGTTCACCGTCAAGGGGGCGGAGAACGTCCCCGCCTCCGGTGGTGCCGTGGTGGCGATCAACCACACCGGCTACATGGACTTCACCTACGCGGGACTGCCCGCGCGCACCCCTGGTCGCTACATCAGGTTCATGGCCAAGCAGGAGGTGTTCGACAACAGCATCTCCGGCCCGATCATGCGCGTCCTCAAGCACATCCCGGTCGACCGCACCGCGGGCGCCGATTCCTACAAGTCGGCGGTGAAATACCTGCGCGACGGCGAGCTCGTCGGCGTCTACCCCGAGGCCACGATCAGCCGCAGCTTCGAGATCAAGGAATTCAAGTCCGGCGCGGCCAGGATGGCGCTGGAAGCCGAGGTCCCGATCATCCCGATCGTCATCTGGGGCGCCCAGCGCGTCTGGACCAAGGGCTTCCCCAAGCGCCTCGGCCGCACCAACACCCCCATCTCGATCGCCGTCGGCACCCCCATCCAGCCCTACGAACCCGCCGCCGACCTCACCGCCGAGCTCCGCACCACCATGCAGCGACTACTCGCCGAGCTGCAGGAATCCTACGAACACGAGCCCGGCGCCTACTGGGTCCCGCGCCGCCTCGGCGGCAGCGCCCCGACCTTGGAAGAGGCCACCGCCCTCGACGACGCCGAGGCCGCCGAACGCCTCGCCCGCAAGGCCGCGCAGACTCAGGATGACGACACCCAGCGCAGTTGACGGTGCGGGGGCCTTGCCAGTGCGGTCCGCGCCCGGCATTATGGAGGTGCCTTCGGCAATAGCCGTGGGAAGTGGTCCGTGTAGGAGGTCTCCGGGGCGTAAGCACCCGTAGTGGCAGCCTCATCGAATGGTTTCCAGCCTTGCGTGCCCACTGGACTAGAGGGGGGGCCGGGCGGGGGCCGCGGCGCGCCCAGTTTAGTGGGTGCGCGAGTGGGTTTTTGGGGGGGGTGGTGGTGCGCGCGATTTAGCCACCCCCCCCCCCCCCCCCCGGGGCTTAAAGGGTTAGA
>NZ_JBHXMY010000557.1:1208-3844 GCF_042720195.1 Nocardia sp. NPDC058497
ATCCACCGTTTGTGGATGATACTTGGATGGGTTTCCTGCTTTGCGTGCCAATTGGAATTGCGCCTGGCCCTTCCGGGGCACGGCTCGCTCCATTTATCGGAGGTCCAGGACTGTGATTCGGTGGTCGATCGTCTGCCTCGCTTTTCCGCCACGGCCCCAGGCCCAGGCGTGGATATCCGGTATCCAAAGCAATGCGTTCGTGCACCCGGCGGGCTCGTGGTCATAGTGCAGTCGGGTCTGAGTGCCGATGGCGTTGCGGATGACTCTTCTGTCCTCGTGGTCCTGCTCGCAACTTTCGATTACTGCGCGTACCGCGCCGCTTTTGTACAGATGGTCGAAGGCCACACCGAGTGCGAGGTCACGAGCCTCGCGAGTCGAGCAGCGCTTGTGAACGACGAAGAGAGTGCTGTGAGCGTCGAGAGTTGCCACGCCGGCGATGATCGGTATCGCGCTCCGCTTGTCGACCTGCTTCATGTGGATTCTGCTGGAACCTTTGGGCCGCAACGCCATAACGGCTGCCCGTATCCTGTTGCTGTTCGCGGCGGCGATCGCGGTGGCGCACAGAATATAGCGACCCTGCCTGGCTGATTCGTCGACGAATATGTGAGATCCGGCAAGCTGCTCCACTACGCCCCCTTGTCCGTGGCCCTCGAGTGTTTCCGTGCTTCGATCTGCAATTCGCGACGACGCGTCGTGCTGAACGGCGTTCGTAGAGCGCGGTGATATCGCTCGCGGCGCACCCCGGGAGGTAGACGAGGCGAGGCAACTCGCTGGACATGGATGTCGAGCAGCCCGGCATTGCTGAGTTCGGTATATCCACGCTCAGCAGTCCGTTCGGAGATCCCGTACCACTCGGATGCTCGTTCGACTGCCATCTCGAACGCCGGAGTGCCCTGGGTCTCTTTGAGCATGATCAAGAGCATTGCCTTGCCGGGCAGCCGCAGGTAGTCAACGTATCCTGCCGTCCAATAGTCGTGTGGCACAGCGAAATAGCCCCCGGTGTCGACGTCGGCGGTCGGCTGCCCTGGTTTCGACCATGCCTTTCCGGTTCCGTCCTCCATGAGCGGCGTGACGATCGTCGAGTGGCCGAGGCGAGTCTTGACGGTGAGTCGAAACTCCTCGAGAACACGGAAGGTCTTGGAAACAGTGGTGACACTGCAGGGCTTCCGGGTGCTCAACAAATGGGCCCAGGTGCCGAAGGGGAGTGGATCCGAGTTCGACAGCACCGGTTGTAGTGCGTACACCAAGAGGATCGCATCGAGTGCACGCTCTTGACGGTTCCGGACCAGGATCGCAAGCGTCGATCCACGTTCAGCGCTCCCCGGAGGCCGCTGAACGAAACTGTTTCGCACAGGCGTGTAGGCCCGCTTGGCGCTGCTGAGCAGAGCAGTGACGGCGGCCTGGGAACTCAGGGCGGGCTCGTCGACCAGATCTGCGAACGGATCCTCACTCATGCCGACGAAGGTACCGCTAGCAGTGCGATCATGGTGTCTTGCTGCTGGATTGGGCGTTGCCCTGCCGGGTGCCACTCTGAAAAACTATGAAATCATCATGTGAAACATCGACAAACTACTCATGAAACGCCAGTCTGTTTCGTGTGAAGTCCACCTCGCGCATGCCCGATTGTGCAGCCTGCGTTGCCCTGCCAGGACCTCGTCGCGCAGATTTCGGCGGTCCGGTCCGCAGCTCGCTCGGTGGGTCGGCCTTCCACCGGTGGCTCGCTCCTGAAACGGTCAGGTCGATGCCCGCATATGCGCGGCGTGCATCGTGATTCAGCGCGGCACCCGGCAGCGGGTCGGGGCGGGGAGCCGGCCGTGCAGGTAGGCCGCCGGTGGGACGCCCATCAGGGTGCGGAAATCGGCGGTGAGGTGGGACTGGTCGTAGTAGCCGGTGCCTGCGGCCAGGTGGGACCAGGGTGTGTTGCCCGCGTAGGCGAGGACGCGGTGGATGCGGTCGATGCGGGCGAAGTGCTTGGGGGACAGGCCGATTCCGGTGGCGAACAGGTTTCGCAGCTGGCGTTCGCTGACGGCGAGCCGGGCGGCGAGGTGGGGGATGGCCGGGGCATCGGCGGCGGTGAGCGCCGAGATGGCCTGGCGCAGCACGATGCGGTGCGCGCGTTCGGTGCCGGTTTCGGAGACCTGGTTCGGGAGAACTTCTTCCAGATAGGTGATCGCTTCGTCGGCGGGCAGCCGGGTCAGTTGGCTCGAGCTCAGTGGTCCCGGCAAGTCGTCGAGCCGCACAACCCGGTCGGTGAGCTCGCCCGCGGCCACGCCGAGCAGCTGACGGGTCACTCCGGGCGCCAGGCGCAGCCGCACGCATCCGGCGGGCTTGTCGGCCCGAGAGTATGACGCCTTCGTCTGCGCTCCGACGACGAAAGCCGCTCTCCTGCCCGACTGTTCGGTGCGCAGCACCACCGTCGTCGACGCCACGGGCGGATGAGCGAACGGCTGGGAGAGGTCGTCGTAGACGGGCGTGCTGGTCAGCTCGGTGAGCCAGGGGCGCAGGGATTCCGGCGTCGGCACCGGCGTCTCGAGCTGGGCTGAGGTCAGATACTGCGTGCTCACCCGGTCAACAGTAGGTGCCGCGGCCCGCCTTGTCTGTGCCGATTTTTCCTATAGTCGCAGGCAGGGCAGTTG
>NZ_JBHXMY010000558.1:0-3833 GCF_042720195.1 Nocardia sp. NPDC058497
CCATCACCTCCGCCGACGGTAACAACCTCGGATTGGCCAGGGGCGCCCGCTGTTCGGGCACCATGTCTAACTACTACCGATGGTTCTGCGTCGACGAGGGCCCGTTCTACACGCCCTACACCGACATCATCGGCTGGATCACCCATATCTCCGCCGTCAGCCCGCTGGTCCGCCTGCCCGCCCTCGGCGCGGGCCTGCTCACCTGGTGGCTGATCAGCCGCGAGGTGCTGCCCCGGCTCGGCGTGGCGGTGCGCCGCCAGCGGGTAGCGACCTGGACCGCGGCGCTGGTGTTCCTGGCCTTCTGGCTGCCCTACAACAACGGCCTGCGCGCGGAATTCGTGGTCGCGCTGGGTGTGCTGGTCACCTGGGTCTCGGTCGAACGCGCCATCGCGACCCGGCGGCTGCTGCCCTTCGCCGTCGCGGTGATCGTCGCCGCGTTCACCCTCACCGGCGCGCCGTCGGGCCTGATCTGCCTCGGCGCGCTCGTCGCCGGCGCGCGCGTCGTCACCGCGGTGGTCGTGCAGCGGGCGAAGTCGGTCGGCTATCTCGCGCTGCTGCTGCCGATCCTGGCGGCGGGCACGATGGTGCTGACCGTCGTGTTCGCCGACCGGACCCTGGCCGGTGTGCGGGAGATGTTCGCGGTGCACGGCGAGATCGGGCCGCGGGAGTCCTGGTTCTTCGAGTTCCTGCGCTACCAGTATCTGCTGCAGCTCAATGCCGACGGCTGGCTGACCCGCCGCTTCGGTGTGTTCGCCATGCTGATCGGGCTGATCGTGTGCACCGCGGTCATGCTGCGCCGCGGCGGTCACATCCCCGGCACCGCGGTCGGCCCGACCCGGCGCCTGCTTGGGATCACCCTGGCCGCGATGGTGCTGATGATGTTCTCGCCCACCAAGTGGACCCACCAGTTCGGCGTGTTCGCCGGCCTGGCCGCCTGTGTCGCCGCGGTGACCGCGGTCGCGGTGAGCTCGGATGTGCTGCGGCCGTTGCGTAATCGCGCGCTGTTCGCCGCCGCGGTCTTCTTCGCCATGGCGATGACCTTTGTCGGCGCCAACGGCTACTGGTATGTGTCCTCGTGGGGAATTCCCTGGTGGGACAAGCCGCCGACCGTCGCGGGCTTCGGCCTGTCGACCGTGTTCGCCGGTCTGACCTTCCTGGCCCTCGCTGTCGCCGCGTGGTTCCACATCCACCCGAACCCGAAGCCACGGGCCGGGCGGCTGGCGGCGGTGCCGGTCCTGGCCGTCGCGGCCGCGCTGATGGTGCTGTTCGAACTGGCCTCCTTCGCGAAAGCCACGATCGCCCAGTACCCCGCCTACTCGGTGGCCAGCTCCAACTTCGACGCCGCGTTCGCGGGCGGGTGCGGTATGGCCGACGAGGTGCTCGTCGAGACCGACCCGAACGCGTCGATGCTCGCCCCGCTGACCGGCGATGTCGCCACCACGATGACGGGCACCGACTCGACCGGCTTCCGCCCCGACGGCGTCGCCCCTGTCCTGACCTCCGACGAGGTGGAATCGACCACGGGCCAGGCGAATTCGGTGTCCGACGACCCCGACGAGCTGCGTGACGCCTCGACCTCCGCCGGTTCGGAATCCCGGCAGGGCTCACTGCAGCTCCCGTTCGGTCTCGACCCGGCGACCACCCCCGTGCTCGGCAGCTACCGCTCCGGCGCGCAGGAACCCGCCGCGCTGACCACCGGCTGGTTCCGCCTGCCCGACGGCCCGCGCGGCCCGCTGCTCGCGGTCTCGGTGGCAGGCCGGATCCGGTCGGTCGACGCCGACGGTATCGTGCACC
Source organism: Nocardia sp. NPDC058497 (assembly GCF_042720195.1). Classification (NCBI taxonomy): domain Bacteria; kingdom Bacillati; phylum Actinomycetota; class Actinomycetes; order Mycobacteriales; family Nocardiaceae; genus Nocardia; species Nocardia sp. NPDC058497. Next base: position 1,795 of record NZ_JBHXMY010000558.1, read on the forward strand.
CGGGTCAGGAACTCGTCGTCGAATACGGCACCGCGGCCCCCGACGGCACGGTCACCGTGACCGGTCAGGTCATGCCGATCGACATCGGCCCCGCCCCGACCTGGCGCAACCTGCGCGTCCCGCTCGACCAGCTGCCCGCCGACACCGGCGTCGTCCGGCTCGTCGCGCAGGACAAGGATCTCGGCCCCGACCAGTGGCTGGCGGTCACCCCGCCGCGCATGCCGCAGACCACCACGCTGAACGCACTCGTCGGCCGCGACACCCCGGTGCTGCTGGATTGGGCTGTGGGCCTGCACTTCCCGTGCCAGAACCACCTGCCGACCTACAACGGAATCTCGGCACTGCCCGAATACCGCATCCTGCCCGACCGCAACGGCGCCACCATCACCAACCTGTGGCAGGGCCACGACGGCGGCGGCCCGCTCGGCTGGACCCAGCTCCTGTTCACGGCCCGCACCCTGCCGACCTACCTGAACAACGACTGGGACCGCGACTGGGGCTCGATCGAGCAGTACCTGCCACTGGACAACGGCGCAGTGCCTGCGAAGCCGACAGTCGACTCCGAAAACCGTTGGGGGACATGGACTCCGGGCCCGATCGTCACTGCTTGGTAACCCGATCTGTGCGATCGAACGCACGCCGGCGTGGCAGCAGTAATCCGCCGCTGCGCCGGCGTGTGAGTCGCATTCCTCACGCGGGCGGTTCTCCGCGCACTGCGCCCGCATGCGCTGAGCATTCACCAAGCGCTCCGATGGTCCCGATCTCGACCGATCGGCGGGAGAATGAACGTTCAGCGCGGTGATCCACGGGTGGTGGCTCGGCTTGTAGGAGCGTGTGGGCCGACCACTACTTCGAGGCAGGCCCTCGGTAGCGCCGTGCGTGACGGCGACAGACCTCGTCAGCAGGAGTGCGCGGCGATGCGCTGCGCCAGATCGGGCAGGTCCGCGCCGGTCAGGCCGGGGTAGCCGTGCAGCATGGTCCGCCACCGGGCCGGGACGGCGGAGGCGCCCCAGCGCGCGCCGAGCAGGCCGCCCGCGATGGCGGCCGTGGTGTCGGTGTCGTTGCCCGCGCGGACACAGGCTTCCAGGGCGCGGGGCAGATGCTCCGGCGACGACTGGTCGGTCGTGGTGATCGCCCACCACGCGGTCTGCAGGGCGTGCACCACCCAGCCGTTGTTCGGGAAGTCGTCGGGCGTACCGTTCTCCGCCTCGTCCAGTCGCTCGGTCCAATATTCCGATTGCGCTGAGCCGCCGACGTATTCGCGCACCCCACCGAAGTCGGCGTGCAGCACCGCATGCCGCACCGCGTAGGTCCATATCTTGCACGCCTCGACGGCATGCTCGTCGTAGTGCGTGAGCATCCCGACCCGCCCCGCCGCCGCGACACATTCGGCCGCGTCGTCGAGATAGGCGAGCGCCACCGGCGCGGTCCGCATCAACGACCCGTTCCCACCGGTCCGCCCGGTCAGCGACATCGCCACCACCTGCATGTCCAGCGCGGAAGAAGGTCTGGCCGACAACACCTTCCAGGTCTGATTCCCGATATCCGGCGGCTTCGAATCGAACCACGCGACAAACCCCGCCGCCACCGCGTCCAGATCGATCCCCGGCCCGTTCACCGCCGCCAACACGATCGCCAACGCCATCGACGTATCGTCGGTCCACTCACCCGGCGCCCAATCGAACGGCCCACCCCCGACCATATCGATCACCACCGCAGGGCCCGGCTTGGTGAACTCATACCCCGCCCCCAACGCATCCCCCGCGGCCCCACCGACCAGCACCCCCGCCACCCGATCGGAAAACCCCGCATCCTGCACAGAACCCACCCCTCTCGGGCGCCCACTCTCCGATTATCCAGCTGCCGACCCTACCGGTCGGCTTGTGAGACACACCCACCTTTCGCCCCGGCGCGCCAGCTCGATCGCGGCCGGATCGCCGCCGAAGGCGGCCCCGCCGCCCCCCGCCCGGGGGGTGTCGGGGTGGGCTAGAACCGGTGTGGGGGGGGGTGGGGTTATCACAAAAGCTCACCCCCACACT
>NZ_JBHXMY010000559.1:0-3830 GCF_042720195.1 Nocardia sp. NPDC058497
AAGACACAGCCCCAACACCGGTCCGGAACTGCGGGCCCCCGCCGTGGCCACCGACGAGGGAGCGGGGCAGATCAGCTTGCACTGATCGTGCCCGGCCCCGGAGTTGTCGTCAGAATTTGCACTTCACCGAATCGGTGACGATGTTCAAGCTGCACTTGATGATTCCGGTGGCCAGGTCGATCAGCACGGTGGCGACCCCGCCGCCGAGCTTCTCCACTTTCTCGGCCTTTTCGTCGTTCTCGTCCTTCCCGGGCGCGGCCTGTGGTGAGTTCTTCTGGGTGCCTGGGCCGTTGAGCGGGAAGTCGCTCGGGTCGGTCGGCGCTGACGGGGCCACCGGCGGAATAGCGGTGGCGGGCGCGGCGAAGGTGACAGCGCCGAAGGTCAGGACAAGAGCGCCGGACAGGGTGGCGATCGTCGAACGAGCGGACATTTCTCGCATCACATCCTCGGGTCGAATCGGTCGTTCCGGGCGCGGAATGCGTCGCAGAGAATTCGGAACGAGACCCCGATCGGATGGGCTGCCCGCTGGTCTACGCGGTGATCGGCGCCGTCACGGCATTCGCCACACGGACCAGATCAGCAGGTGCGAGCTCGATTTCCAGGCCGCGCTTACCGGCACTGCACAGCACCCGGTCCCAGTCCAGCGCGGACGCGTCGAGAACCGTCGGCAGCTTCTTGCGCTGGCCTAGTGGGGAGACCCCGCCGAGGACATATCCGGTGGTGCGTTCGGCCTTGGTCTTGTCGGCCATGCTCGCCTTCGGCGCGCCCAGTGCGGCGGCGGCCGCCTTCAGCGACAACTTGGCGGGCACCGGCAGCACCGCGACGGCCAGCGCGCCGGTCGAGAGCTCGATCACCAGCGTCTTGAAGATCTGCGCCGCCCGCACGCCCAGTGCCGCGCCGAGCGCGTCCACGGCCTCGTCACCGTAGGAATCCGCGCGGGGATCGTGGGCGTAGGCGTGCACCCGGTGCGCGACCCCCGCACCGGTGAGGATCTTGATCGCGGGCGTCGACGCGGCTGCCATGGGCGTCACCCTAACCATGGCGGGCCCCCGGTCGGCAAACATATTTCCGGCGGTGCGGGAACACCGATCCGCGGGTGCATGTTGCACACGAGTGACAAGCCCACCCGCCGATTGCCGTGAAGGAGAGATAGTGACACTGCTGCTCGAGGAGCGTCCCATCTCGCCGCAGGGTGCGCGATTGCCTTTCGAATCCGAGGTGCCGGTAGATTCGGTAACTACGGCGATCGAAGGGATTGGTGTGACGAGCGACGATGACGTGGTGCCTGCCGAGGCATCCGGCTCAGGAGTCGACGAAGCCGAGCTGGCTGCGCGGTTCGAGCGCGATGCGCTCCCGATGCTCGACCAGCTCTACGGTGCCGCCCTGCGGATGACCAGGAACCCGGCCGACGCCGAGGATCTGGTGCAGGAGACGTATGTGAAGGCGTTCCAGGGATTCAAGTCCTTCAAGGAGGGCACGAATCTGCGTGCCTGGCTGTACCGGATCCTGACCAACACCTACATCAACTCCTACCGCAAGAAGCAGCGCCAGCCCGCGCAGTACCCGACCGACGAGATCACCGACTGGCAGCTGGCGGCCACCGCCGAGCATTCCTCGACGGGCCTGCGCTCGGCCGAGGTGGAGGCGCTCGACGCCCTGCCCGACGACGAGATCAAGGCCGCGCTGCAGCAGTTGCCGGAGGAATTCCGGATGGCGGTGTACTACGCCGACGTCGAAGGTTTCCCGTACAAGGAAATCGCCGACATCATGGGCACCCCGATCGGTACCGTGATGTCCCGGCTGCATCGCGGCCGCAAGCAACTCAAGGGTTTGCTCGCCGGTGTGGCGCGCGAACGTGGATTCGACCGTGGGGAACGCCAGGAGGTTACGAAGTGAGCGACCCCGATATGGAGATGGACTGCACGGCGGTTCTCGCCGACGTATGGCTCATGCTCGACGGTGAATGCGATGAGGCCACTCGTGACCGGCTCCAGGAGCACATGGACCACTGCAGTCCGTGCATCGAGGCCTTCGGCATCGAGGAGAAGCTCAAAGGCCTGCTCAGCCGCAAATGCGGTGGTGAGCACGCTCCGGAGGGTCTGCGCGACCGGCTGAAGCTGGAGATCCACCGCTCGATCTCGGTCACCAGGATCGAGACCACCGAGGGCTGAGCGCCCTGGTCAGGACACAGAAAAGGGGCACCCGACCGGGTGCCCCTTTTCACGTTCCGAGCAGAGCTCAGGCGTTGGGCCGCTTGCCATGGTTGGCTGCGTTGCCCTTACGGCTGCGCTTCTTACGTCCACGCTTACCCATAGGTAGCTCCCTTCTGTGGGTCCTCCCCGCCGCAGCGCGGAGCACGATCTGATCGACAGCCATTGTTTCATGTGTGGTTGGCTGTAGCTTCGCCGGATACGACTATTGAACGAGGTGCCATGTCGGAAGAAGTGCGCGCGGAGATGGTCTCGACCGTGCTCGCTGTCGAGGTCGCTGTCGGTGAGCATGTGCGGGTCGACCAGACCCTGGTGCTGCTCGAGTCGATGAAGATGGAGATCCCGGTGCTCACCGAGGTCGAGGGCGATGTCACCTCGATCGACGTGGCGCCCGGCCAGGTCCTCCAGGCAGGCGACCTGATCGCCACCATCGCCTAGGGCGCACGGGGAAGCGAAGCGGTAGATCCAACGTGGCAACACTGAGCGAGCTCCTGGCCGAACACACCGACCTTCCCGGCACCGCCGTGGATCATCTGCAACGGGTGGTGGGCGATTGGCAGTTGCTCGCCGACCTCTCGTTCTCGGATCTGCTGCTGTGGGTGGGGGCGGGCCCGGTCGCCGATGGCGCCGACGTCGTGTGCGTCGCCCAGATCCGCCCGACAACAGCGCCCACCGTCCACCTCGACGACAAGGTGGATACCACCGCGTCGCGCGCGGACTTCCCGCAGGTGTTCGACGCCCTGCTGAGCGGGCAGACGGTGCGCACCGACAGCGAGGTGGAGGTCAGCGGGGTCTACCACCCGACACCGGCCCACGCCGTGCGCGAGGCGATTCCGGTGCGCTGCGGCGAGGACGTGATCGCGGTGCTCAGCCGCGACTCCGATCTGTATCGATCCCGGGTGCGCAGCACGCTGGAGACGGCCTACGTCGCGTGTGCCGACGACCTGTGCCAGATGATCGCCGACGGCAGTTTCCCGACACCGGAGGATCGCGCGGCGACCCACTCCAGTCCGCGCCCCGGCGACGGTTTCATCCGCCTCGACACCGAGGGCATCGTCGTCTACGCGAGCCCGAACGCCCTGTCGGCCTATCACCGGATGGGAATGCAGGCCGATCTGGTCGGCCAGGATCTCGCGGTCACGACCCGCTCGCTGATCACCGATCCGTTCGACGCGCAGGAAGTCGTCGCCGACATCCAGGCCGCGCTGGCCGGGCGCACCGGCCGCCGGATGGAGGTCGAGGCGCGCGGCGCGACCGTGCTGCTGCGCACGCTGGTCATGCGGCCGGGCGGCGAACTGGCCGGGCCCGCGGTGCTGGTGCGTGATGTCACCGAGGTGAAGCGGCGCGACCGCGCGCTGCTGAGCAAGGACGCGACGATCCGCGAGATCCACCACCGGGTGAAGAACAATCTGCAGACCGTCGCGGCGCTGCTGCGCCTGCAGGCCCGCCGCACCGAGAACCCGGAAGCCCAAGTGGCACTGACGGAATCGGTACGCCGGGTGACCTCGATCGCCTCGGTGCACGAGATGCTGTCGATGTCGGTGGACGAAGAGGTCGACCTCGACGAGGTCGTCGACCGGCTGCTGCCGATCATGGCCGATGTGGCGACGGTGCACACCT
>NZ_JBHXMY010000560.1:0-3822 GCF_042720195.1 Nocardia sp. NPDC058497
GCGTTAACCCAACCCGCGTTCCAGGCGAGCGCCATTGGCCACTTGGCGAATCCTCCGTGGAGCAGCATAGCGGTCCCGATGCCCCGGTGTAAAAACGGGGCGGGTCGGTCAGGGCGGATCCGCGGACTATACGGATACGTACACTGGGGGGCTCGGGCCGCTCGGGTGGCGGTCGAAGCCGAGCGATATGAGGTGGAACACGTCGTGGGCGTCGCGCGAACTCCCCGGTCGAGATGGGTCGAGGAAGGCCTGCAAGTCCTCGCCTCCTCGGGTGTCGACGCGGTCAGGGTGGAGGCACTGGCCAAGCGGATCGGCGTCACCAAGGGCGGGTTCTACGGCTACTTCGCCGACCGCGACGCGCTGCTGGTCGCCATGCTCGAGGCGTGGGAGAGCGAGGCCGTCGACCAGGTGATCGAGCAGGTCGAGCACGCCGGCGTCGACCCGAAGACCAAGGCGCGGCTGGCCGGCCTGCTCACCTTCTCCAGCAATCGGCTGCTGCCGATCGACCTCGCAATCCGCGACTGGGCCCGCCGTGACGACGACGTCGCCGAGCGCCTGCGCCGGGTCGACAATCGGCGAATGGCGCTGCTGCGCGAGACGATCGGTGAATTCTGCGATGATCCCGACGAAGTGGAAGCCCGCAGTCTGCTCGCCTTCTGCGCGGTGATCGGCGGCCACTTCCTCGCCGCCGACCACGAGGGCCGCACCCGCGTTCAGGTCATGGCCCGTGCCGCTGACCTGCTGTTCGCACCCTCGGATCGCTAGACGGCCCGAGAGCCGCTACACTGGCCGACGGATCCCGCGCGGCGCGCATCCTGTGAACTCCCCCAGGGCCGGAAGGCAGCAAGGGTCAACGGGCTCTGCCGGGTGCGCGGGGTCCCCTTAATTTTCTGGGGATCCCCGCCTGATCGATCGGCCTACGCACCTTCGCAGTGTGCGAGCCTCATCCGGCCCCGGATACCCCACCGATTCCGAGCAACCGCCGGGTAACGTTGCGGGTGTCGGCACGCGCAGCGTGCACCCCCCACCTTGCTGCTTCGAAAGGCTGCCCAGGATGCCCCGGCAAACGCAGATCGGTTTGATGAGCCACGCGGAACTCGTGTCCGAGCACGAGTCCCAGACCGCGAATTACGCGAAGCTCGAGACCGAGAAGCTCACGCTGGATCTCACCCGAGGTAAGCCCTCGCCGGAACAACTCGACCTGTCCGCGTCCCTACTGGCGTTACCCGGCGACGGCGATTTCCGCGACGGGTCCGGCACCGACTGCCGCAACTACGGCGGCCTCAACGGCCTGCCCGAACTGCGCGCCATCTTCGGCGAGCTGCTCGGCATCCCGGTCGAGCAGTTGATCGCGGGCAACAACGCCAGCCTCGAGCTCATGCACGACAACATCGTCTTCGCCATGCTCTACGGCACCCCGGATTCCCCGCGCCGCTGGGTCGCGGAGGAGACGATCAAGTGGCTGTGCCCGGCCCCCGGCTACGACCGGCACTTCGCGATCACCGAGGCGCTCGGCATCGAGATGATCACCATCCCGATGAACAACGACGGTCCCGACACCAGGGTCATCGCGGCGCTGCTGGCCGACGACCCGCAGATCAAGGGCCTGTGGGCGGTGCCGAACTACGCCAACCCGACCGGCGCCGTCTTCTCCGAAGACGTTGTTCGCGAGCTGGTTTCGATGCCCGCCGCCGCGCCGGACTTCCGGCTGTTCTGGGACAACGCCTACGCGGTGCACCCGCTGACCGACACCGCGGCGCCGGTGCTCGACGTCCTCGGCATGGCCGCGGCGGCGGGCAACCCGAACCGCCCGCTGGTGTTCGCCTCCACCTCCAAGATCACCTTCGCCGGTGCGGGCGTGAGCTTCTTCGGCGCGTCCAAGGCGAACCTGGACTGGTACCTGTCGCACGCGGCGAAGAAGAGCATCGGCCCCGACAAGCTCAACCAGCTGCGGCACCTGCGCTTCTTCACCGACGCCGAGGGCGTGCGCGAGCACATGCAGAAGCACCGCAGGCTGCTCGAGCCGAAGTTCGCGCTGGTCCGCCGCATTCTGGAGGACCGCCTCGGCGCCTCCAAGGTCGCGTCGTGGACCGAGCCCAAGGGCGGCTACTTCATCAGCCTCGACGTGCTCGAGGGCACGGCGGCCCGGGTGATCGCGCTGGCCAAGGACGCCGGCATCGCCCTCACCGCGGCCGGCTCGGCGTTCCCGTACGGCAACGACCCCGAGGACAAGAACATCCGCATCGCCCCCTCCTTCCCGCAGCTGCCGGAACTGGAGAAGGCGATGGACGGCCTGGCTACCTGTGTGCTGCTCGCGGCCACGGAGAAGCTGCTCGCCCAGCACTGAGTCCTCCGAGCCGGGCGCGCACATCCGCGCGCCCGGGCTCGGCTCAGGAAGGCTTGTGCGCCAGCACGCCGAACATGGTGACCGAGATGTGGACGTCACCGCGATCGGCGCCGGCCTGCAGGTCGGCGACGAGCTGATCCCGCTCGGCGGCGGTGATCGTCCCGCGCAGCACGGCCAGCTCGGCGATCCGGCTGACCAGCGCGCCCGCGCCAACACTGCGGTCCTGCACCAGCGCGTGCGAACCGACCTCGTCGACGACCAGTCCGGCATTGCTGAGCAGACCGGCCAGCCTGCGCCCGGACTGCGGGTTCGTGGTCGAGGAGATCAGGGTGTCGATCACGGCGCCGACCACCCGGGGATCGCCCGGATGCACGATCGCCGTCTTCCAGTCGCTGTCGACCACCACCGCGCGGCCACCCGGCCGCAGCACCCTGGCGATCTCGGCCGCGGCGCGCGCGGGCGCGGTCAGATGCTGGAACACCCGTTCGCAGAGCACCGCGTCGAAGGTGCCGTTGCCGAACGGCAGGCCATAGGCGTCACCGGTGGCGAAGGTCGCCGCTGAGCCGTGCTCCTCGGCCCGGCGCTTGGCCGAGGCGATCAGATTCGGATCGGGTTCGACGCCGACAGCGGTACCGGTGGGCCCGACGGCGTCGGCGAAGACGAACACCTCCGAGCCGGTACCGGATCCGATATCGAGGGCACTCTCGCCCGGCCGCAAGTCGAGCGCAGCGTGACTCCAGGCCCGCAGCCTGCGCATCCCGGGCTGGGTGACCTCCAGGTCATGAGCGTCGATCAGTTGGTCCTTGCCCGCTTGATCGAAGCGGTCAGGGCGTGGGGTGTAGTCGGTCATACTTACCGCCATCGTGGGAACCTCGGTCCTGGTGAGCATGGACTCAGAGGCTATAGGTGAATTGTGTCACGATGAATGTATGACTCGTACGCTGTGTCTCGCTCAGGACCCCGAGGCCGACGAACTCCTGAGCACCGACGATTTCGCGTTGCTGCTGGGAATGCTGCTCGATCAGCAGTATCCGATGGAGCACGCGTTTCGGGGTCCGCGCAAACTCGCGGAACGCATGGACGGATTCGATCTGCGCCGTATCGCCGAGGCCGATCCCACCGAATTCGAGGAGCTCGCCGCGACGCCGCCCGCCATCCACCGCTACGGGCGATCGATGGCGCGGCGCGCGCAGGCGCTGGCCCAGTACCTGATCGAGTACTACGACGGCGTACCGGCCAACCTCTGGACCGAGGGTGATCCCGATGGTAAGGAGGTGCTGCGCCGGTTGCAGGACCTGCCCGGATTCGGCGCGCAGAAGGCGAAGATCTTCCTCGCGCTGCTCGGCAAGCAGCGTGACGTGTATCCCGACGGCTGGCGGAAAGCGGCTGGATCCTATGGCGACGAAGGGTCGCGCCGTTCGGTCGCCGATGTGGTCGACGCCGAAACACTCGCCGAAGTAAGGGTAATCAATAAC
>NZ_JBHXMY010000561.1:0-1751 GCF_042720195.1 Nocardia sp. NPDC058497
GCTGCACCTCGAACACGATCGAGGTGGCGTCAGGATCCCGTGCGGCAGCTGTGGTCAGCAAGTCGGCCAACGTGGTGGGCGCCCCCATGGGCGCACCGGAATGTGCCAGCAGATCGGCGCGTTCGGCGGACTCCAGGATCTCGACGGCCCCCACCGAAACGGTCGGATCGATGGCCACCGACTCGAGTATCCGAATCCACCGACGTATCAGTGCATCGATCGTCGCGGGGTCGAACAGATCCGTGGCGTAGGTGACCGCAACGGCCATCTCGCCGCTGACCTGGTCGTCCGACAGCACGACCTGCAGGTCGAAGCGAGACACTTCGTTGGGCAGGTCGAGCACTGCGACGTCGAGACCGGGCAACTCCAGCCGCACCCGTGCCAGATTCTGGAATGCCAGCATCACCTGGAACAGCGGGTGCCGGGACGGGGAACGGTGCGGAGCGAGCTGATCCACCAGTTGTTCGAAGGGAACGTCGGCGTGTGCGAAGGCCTCCAGATCGATCTGCCTGATCCGGTCGAGCAGGTCGGTGAACGATTCATCGAGATCGATCTCGGTCCGCAATACCAGCGTGTTGACGAACATGCCGACCACATCGTCGAGCTCGGCCGCGCCGCGTCCGGCGATCGGCGTACCGATCGGAATATCGGTGGCACCGCTCAACCGGGCGAGCAGGACCGCCAGCGTGCCGTGGATCACCATGAACAGCGAGGCACTGTGTTGCCGCGCCAACGTGCCCAACGCCAGTATCAACTCGGCATCGACCGTGTAGTCGATGGTGGCACCCTGGTGGGACGCCACCACCGGCCGCGGCCGGTCAGCCGGTAGACGAAGTTCCTCGGCAACTCCGTCCAGCGTCGCGGTCCAGTATCGGATCTGCTGGGCGCACAGCGATTCCGGATCGTCGGGCGAGCCGAGGGCCGCTCGTTGCCACAGTGCGTAGTCCGCGTAGTGGACAGGCAGTGGTGTCCACGAAGGGAGTTCTCCGCGGATCCGTGCGGTGTACGCGGTCGTCACGTCGCGGGCCAGCGGTGTCATGGAGAATCCGTCCGCGGCGATGTGGTGCACCACGACGGCCAGCACGTATTCGGGCTCCGCGCTACCGGCAGCGCGGAACAATCGGGCACGCACCGGCGCCCGCGTGCTCACATCGAAGCCTTCGGCGACGAATTCGGCGACCGCTGTGTGCAGTTCGCTCGACGGCACCGAGACCAGAGCCAGCTCGGGGTCTACCTCGTCGGCGGGTTCGATCAGCTGGATCAGCGTTCCGTCGTGGTCCGGGTACCGGGTCCGCAAAGACTCGTGCCTGCGCAGCACGTCGGCCATGGCCGATCGCAGGGCGTCGACGTTCAGCTCGCCACGCAACCGGATGGCGATCGGCACATTGTAGGCACCGGAACCGGTGTCGTACTGGTTGAAGAACCACATCCGCTGTTGGGCCGGCGCCAAGGGCACGAGATCGGGGCGCGGCCCGGCGATCAAGGGTGGGCGTCGTCGCCCGGTGCCGGAGTACTGGGCTATGTGGGCCGCGAGCGCCGCTACCGTGGGGGCCTCGAACAACACCCGCACCGGAATCTCCGTGTCCAACGTGGCCCCGAGTCGCGCTGCCACCCGGGTCGCGACCACGCTGTCGCCGCCGAGGGCGAAGAACGAATCATCGAGGCCGACCTCGTCGATTGTCGATACATGGGGGGCTGATTATGCGATGAATGGGTGTGTGTGTGTGTGGGGGGGGCCCGACCGGGGGTGT
>NZ_JBHXMY010000561.1:1761-3808 GCF_042720195.1 Nocardia sp. NPDC058497
GTAGGTTGCGGCGATCATGCGTTCGATCGGTGTCTCGGGTGCCCGGAACGGTGTGTGGTCGGCGAATACCGGCTCCGGCAATGCCTTGCGGTCCAGTTTGCCCACCGGCGTCAACGGGATCCGCTCCAGCACCATGATCGAAGCCGGAACCATATACGACGGCAACCGGCCGGCGAGGTACTCGGCGAGGACTGTGGTATCGATCGAATGCCCAGGCGCGGCAACGACATACGAAACCAGCGAGGCGGACCCGGACTCGTTGTGGTGGCCGATGGTGGTAGCGAAACCGACCGTCTCATGAGTGGCGAGCGTGGCATCGATCTCGCCGAGCTCGATCCGCAGACCACGAATCTTCACCTGGAAATCCGACCGGCCCAGATGCTGGATCGTCCCCTCCGCCGTCCACCGGACCACGTCACCGGTGCGGTACATCCGTTCACCAGGCATCCACGGGCACGCGACGAAACGCTCAGCCGTCAAATCGGCCCGGCGGTGATATCCACGGGCCAGCAGCGGACCAGCGACATACAGTTCACCGGCCACACCGACCGGCACCGGTTGCAGCCGCTGACCCAGCACCCATTGCGAGACACCGCGAATCGGCCCGCCGATCGTGACCAGTTCACCCGCCACCAACGGGGCGGACATCGTCGCGGCAATGGTGGTCTCGGTGGGCCCGTACTCGTTGAATACGCTACGGCTGCCATTCCAGCGTTGAACCAGCTCGCTGCCATAGTTCTCGCCACCGACCAGCAGGTATCGCAGATCCGGTAGTGGCCACCGGGTGTGGTCGATGGTGAACAACGCCGTGGGTGTGATGAGGACGTGGCTGACCTGTTCGCGGTCGAGTAGTTCGGCGAGTTCGTCGCCGCCGTAGACATCGCTGGGCGCGATGACCATCGTCGCCCCCGCGCACGTCGCCAGCAACAATTCCAGCACCGACACATCGAAGCTCGGCGAAGCCAAATGCAAAGTACGGGAATCGGATTCGATGTGCAGCGCTTTGCGGTGCTCGGTGGCACAGTTGCCGAGTCCACGGTGGGTGACCGCGACACCCTTGGGTAGCCCGGTCGATCCGGACGTGTAGATGACGTAGGCGATATCGTCCACACGCAACGGTCGCACCCGGTCACCGTCGGCGACGGGAAGGTTCTCGCCCTCGTCGAGAACCTCCGGTGTCAGCCAATCGATGGTGCCAGGCAACTGAGTTCGCACCGGCGCCACCGTCAATCCGATCGCGGTTTTCGAATTGGTCAGCATGTGCGTGATGCGTTCGCCGGGGTGGGTGGGGTCGATCGGCAGGAACGCGGCTCCCGACTTCGCCACAGCCCATACCGCGAGCACGGAATCCGTGGAACGTGGCATACCGATCGCGACAACATCTTCCGGACCGACACCTCGCTGGATCAGCAGTCGGGCCCATCGATTCGAATGCTCGTCCAGCTCCCGATAGCTGAGCTGCTGCCCCTCGAACACGATCGCGGTGGCGTCAGGATCCCGTGCGGCAGCGGTGGTCAGCAAGTCGGCCAAAGTGGTGGGTGCCGCTGGGGGTGCGCCGGAGCGCGACAACAGATCGGCTCGCTCGGCGGGCTCGAGGACTTCGATCATCCCGACCGATACCGTCGGATCGGTGGCCACCGACTCGAGTATCCGAATCCACCGTCGCAGCAGAGAATCGATCGTCGCGGCATCGAACAGCTCCGTGGCGTAGGTGACGGCTATCGCCATCCCGCCGCTGTCGTTGTCCGACAGCACAACGTGGAGATCGAGCGGAGAATCCGCTTCGGGCAGGTCGACCACCGACACGTCGAGACCGGGCAACCCCGGTTTCATCCGTTCCAGATTCTGGAACGCCAGCATCACCTGGAACAGCGGATGCCGGGACTGCGACCGCTGCGGAGCGAGTTGATCCACCAGTTGTGCGAACGGAACGTCGGCATGCGCCACGGCATCCAGATCGACCTGTCTGATCCTGTCTCTTATACACATCACCCAGCCCACGATACCGTAAATCATACAGTGTAGTTTACACAAAAACCAAACCACC
>NZ_JBHXMY010000562.1:0-3763 GCF_042720195.1 Nocardia sp. NPDC058497
AAGAGGTCGGGTGATCGTGGCGGCCAGGGATGCCGCGGTGCTGGGGTGCTGGGTAGCGGTGGTGGTCATCGGTCAGCTCTCCGCGGGGGTGATCGACAGCGGAACCGTGCCGGCGGGGACAGGGGTTTCCTCGTTGTCCTTCTTGGCGGTCAGGTGTGGACACAGCGATCCGCAGATCGTGCACGGTGCACCGGTTTTCAGACCTGCGTTGATGAAGGCGTTGCCGGCCAGTCGTGGGTAGAGGGCGTGGGTGGCTTGCACGTCCCAGTTGTTCGCGCGCCGAGCCACGGAGATGGCGCGCTGGCGGGCTGCCTCGTCGGTGTTGCCGCGGCATAGTTCGAGGGCGGTGATGGCGACCTTGACGTTTCGCACGGCCTCGGCAGTGTCGGGACCGGTGGGCATCAGGTAGTGCTCGACCTGAGTAATGCTGGCGAACATGTCGCCGCCGTGCTGACCGGCGGTGGCCACGCCGATGGTGTTGACGATCGAGTCGAGGGTGACGGCGTTGTCGACCACCATCGGGCCTGCCAGCCACAGTGGCGCGCCACCGAGTGCCTTCTTGTAGGCGGGGATGATTTCGGGGATGCGGTGCAGCGGGATGTGGCCACCGGTTTCGCACAGGATTTGAACTCCGGCATCGAGGGCTTGGCGGCGCAGCGTCGCCAGCAACTCGATCTCGCGCCATTTCAGCTCGTCACCGGCGTCGGCTGTGGCGCCGGGGCGGAAAATGTCCCCGAGGTCGAGCACAACACCACGGCGTCGGCAGATGTCGAGGATGCCGTCGAAGTATTCGTGCAGCGGTGATTCGGTGTTGTGCATGCGCATGTAGCGGGCGATCAGTCCGCCACCGCGAGAGGTGGTGGGCATGATCCGTTTCGACTGCTCGCTGCTACGCGCCAGCTCTGGGTTGATCCCGGCGTGGATCAGCGCGAAGTCGACACCGGAGTCCAGGCCGAGCTCGAATCGTTCCAAGAACTCGGCCCGGCCGAGCTTCTTGCGTGGCTGTGCGAACAGGTCGTAGGTCAGACAGCAGCCCAATGGAATACCGACCACTTCCTTCAGCTCGCGGCGCAGCGCGATGCCCTCGGGGTTGGTGGTCAGGTCGATCACTGCGTCGGGCTTGGCGGCCAGGATCACCGACATGCTGTCGACGATCGCGTCGCGGTTGGTGTCCTTGGGGCCCAGGCCGATCAGCGCGGTGACTTTTCGCCGAGTGCCTGCACCTACGAAGATCGGGACGAAGTCGTTGTGTTGACGAGATTCGTTGGAGCGCAGGAACACCAGGGTTCCGTCTGCGATGGCGGTCGCGGCATCGGTGACTTCGATTCCTTCGCGCGCACAGGTCTCGATGAACTGTGGATCAGTCGAGTAGTCGAGATCGAGCATGGTGGTGCACCTTTCAATCGGCGGATACGGGGGAGGAGCGCTGCAGTGGCCACGGCACGGCTGCCTCGCCGGTGCGGAGGTCACCCCAGGCGATGACGTGGTCGGCGACGGTTGTCCACGCCTGGTGCAGCTCGTTGAAGTCGACGGGCGCGCTCGCGTGGAACTTCGCTTCGAATCCGATGTACGCGGCTGCTAGGTCGTCCATCGCTGCGCCGTAGGCCCGGTCGGGCAGGCGGGTGTGGTTCGCTACCCAGGCATCGACCAGTTCGACGAGTGCGGTTCGGCGCGTGTCGATTCGGGTGGTGTTTGCGGGGTTGATGTGGCGGCAGCGGTGCAGGTGGGCGAATGCTTGGGCCCAGCGTGCGATGCGGTGGTCACCAGGAAGGTGTCCGAATGCGCCACGGAATGCGGAGATCAGGCGGTACCCAGTCGGCAGTTCGTGCGGGGTACTGCAAACGTCGACAGTTGCCGCATCAGGGCGAGACACTGGAGGCGGTTCGGGTCGAGTGTCGCAAGGACCGCAAGTACCGACATGGTGGCTGGACTGATGAAAATCAGTGTCTGCGTGAGGAATTCGGGATAAATGTTCGGTCCGTGTTCCTGTGATCGATGGCGATAGTGGTGGCATCAATTGAGAGTGGGCCAGTAGGCAACAACCTTTGTCCCGCAGCGGGACATGGGGACAACGGGGCATAGCGATGCTGATCGCTCGCGTCCACGAATGGGAGCAGCAGATGACCGGAATAGATCACGGCGATATGTTCGTCGGTCGGCAAGTCCGCGTGATCCGTGCTCGCCGTGGACTCACCCAACAGGTGCTGGCCGATCGAGTCGGTGTCAGCCGGGGAGCCATCGCGAAATATGAAGCAGGGGAGCGGCCCATCGATTCCCGCAAGTTGCTGCATGCGCTCGCTGCGGCACTGTCGGTCGACATCGGCGACCTCACCGGGCACGAACACGAACGGCTCGGCGCACCGGCCACGGCCTTTCATGCGGCTGTGCCGGAAATCGAAACCGCCTTCTGGACAGCCGGAAACATCACCGACGTAGCTCCGGCGCGCCGCACCGATTCCCTCATCGACGCGAGCAAGCACGCCGCTCGACTGCAGATGGAATGCGAGTACGCCACCCTCGCACCGCTGCTGCCCGCGCTGCTCACCGACCTGTATCGGCGGACGCGCGACGGATCTCCGGCCGACCAGCATGCGGCGTGGGACGCGCTGGCTCAGGTCGCGTTCAGTACGTCGATAGCGATGCGAGCCCGCGGCTACACGGCGGTGGCATGGTCGGCAGCGCAGGAAGCCGAACGCGCAGCCCAGATGATCGACAGCCTCCCAGGGCATGCGGCGGCGACATTTGCCCGCAGCCAGGTCCTGCTCTCACGTCCGGGAGCGTTGAAGGCAGCGTTGGACTGCGTCGAGGACACAGCGGAAAGGATCTCGTCGGATGTCCGGACTGTCGGGGAGGTACAGACACTCGGCATGCTGCATCTGCAGGCATCGCTGGTGACTGCGGCCAGCGGCGGCGACCCGGAAGCGCACCTGGACGAGGCAGCCGAGCAGGCGGCGAGACTGGACAAAGCGACAGCATCGGCGGCGTCGATTCTGGGCAATCCGACGTTCGGCTCCCCGAATGTCGCGCTGTGGAAGATGTCGGCGGCTATGGAAGTCCGCGACGCGGACGCTGTGCTCCATCTGGCGCGCCAGCTCGATCCGCACACATTGCCCACCGCGGGGCGTACAGCGCAGTACTTCGTCGAAGTGGGCCGCGCAGCATCGATGAAGCGAAACTATCCAGCGTCGATACACGCTTTGCTGCGGGCCGAACATATTGCTCCACAGCAGGTTCGGAACATGACCCATGTCCGTGAGCTCGTCGGGCACACGATGCGCAAGGCGCGGAGAAACCTCACCACCGGCGACCTGGGGCGGCTGGCGCAACGAGTGGGCGTGGTTCCGGCGTAGGTGCGCGAACGAGCCCGATGGCTGCGACGATGGTGGCTATGGCTGAGCGAACCCCGGTGTTGTACGCGATCGTGACTGGTGCAACTCCTGCGAGCAATGTCGGTCAGCTGGTCGAGCTTGCTCAGGCCGACGGATGGGACGTGTGCGTCGTCGCCTCGCCGAACGGTGCCCGGTTCATCGATACCGAAGCACTGGCAGCCCAGACCCGGTACCCGGTGCGTTCACAGTTCAAGGAACCAGGCACTGTCGACCTCCTGCCCCCGGCTGATGCACTGATCGTCGCGCCGATCACATCGAACTCGTTGGCGAAGTGGGCCGCCGGCATCGGCGACACGCTTCCTCTGGCGATGCTGGTCGAGGCAGTCGGCGGCGGACGTCCGGTCGTGGCGGTGCCACATGCAAAGCCCGAGCAG
>NZ_JBHXMY010000563.1:0-3763 GCF_042720195.1 Nocardia sp. NPDC058497
GGTTTCATCACCCCGATCCTGGGCTAATGGTTCGACCGCACCAGTATCCACACCGATGTCGTCCCGTTCGACACGCTCTGACGTCGAGGTGGCCGCGTGAAGCGCCCGGCCTTACGGATGCTGGCCGGCACTGCCGACCAGATCCTGTCCAGTGTCAGCAATGCCCTGATCGTCTTCGCCGTGGCCCGCACCGGCAGTGTGGCCGACTTCGGGATGGCCGGCGTGCTGTTCGCCGTCACCACCGCCACCCTCGCCATCACGCGCGCCGCCATCGGCACCCCGGTCCTGCTGCTGGCAGGCAGGCATGCCAGCTATGTCCTGCGACATACCCGCACCTCGGCGGGTGCTGCCCTGCTGTTCGGCCTGGCCATGGGCCTGGTCCTGGCCTTGGGCTCGCTGCTGCTGCCGAACCCTGCCATCGGATTCGGGTTCGCGGTGGCGATCCCGTTCCTGCTGACCCAGGACTCGCTGCGCTTCTCGGCCATCGCCCTCGGCCGGACCGAGGCGGCGTTCTGGTCGGACCTGGTATGGGCACTGGCCTCGGCAGCGCTGCTCGCCGCGGCGCTGCTCGACCGGACCCTTCTCCCGGTCGAAGCCGTGGTCTTCACCTGGGCCGCGTCGGCCGGGATAGCGTTGCTGGTCCTGCTGGTGTGGCTGCGGGTGGTCCCGACGTGGCGCGGCCTCGCCTGGTGGTCACGCAAGGAACGCCCGGCACGGTTGAACTTCGGTCTGGAGAGCAGTATCGACCAGCTCAGCGTGATCCTGGTGGTGGTGCTCTCGGCCACGGTGGTCGGCCCGGATGCCGCGGCCGCCCTGCGCGGTGCGGTCACCATTCTCGGCCCGTTCGCCATCCTGGCCACCGCGCTCAACCTGATCATCCTGCCCGAGGCCGGACGGGCACAGCTCACGACCGCCCAACTGTGGCGCGGACTGCGCAAAGTCGCCCTGCCGGTCTCACTGGCAGCGATCGCCATCGGTGCGGTGGCACCGTTCGTTCCGCGGTCACTCGGTGCGCTCGTCCTGGGCGAGAGCTGGGTGCCCGCGGCGCAGGTACTACCCCTGATCGGCATCGAGTACGCCGCCCTGATCTGGGTGGCTGTGGTACACAACCTTTTTCGTTACCACCGCGCATCGGGACAACTGCTGCGCGCTCGGGTCATCCAGACCGGCATCGCCATTTCGGTGTGCCTCGGCACCGCCCTGCTGGTCGGCTCGGCGCTCGCTGTCGCGCTCGGTATGGCGATCTCGGCCTGCGCCACCGCCGTGACGCTCGTGGTCTGGGCGATGCGCGGACTCGTCGCACAGGACACGCCGTCGGATACCGGCGCAGTCCCCATCGCGGCGCTTGCGCCCGGCGTCGATCCCGAACTCACGCAGCCTATTCCGCGGTTCTTCGAATACCAGCTCGCGGGTGGATTCCAACTGGCAGGCGGCCCCGCACCGTTCGACATCGATACCCCGACCACCAAGCTTCCGGTCATCGGGTCGACCGGTGCGGCCGCGCCCGAGTTCGACCCGGCGACCACCCGGCTTCCCGTCTACGGTTCGGCCAGCCTCCCTGAGCAACGATGAGTCTCAGTACGCCCCGTCGGCCGCGCTGACAGCGGAGATCGTCCTGGCGATGATCATGAGATCAGCCACCATCGACCAGTTTTCGACGTAGTACATGTCCAACCGCACCGCCTCGGCCCACGGCAGGTCCGAGCGGCCGCTCACCTGCCACAGGCCGGTGACACCCGGCCGGACCAGCAGCTTGCGCTGCAATCCGACGTCGTAACGCTCGACCTCTTCAGCCAGTGGTGGGCGAGGACCCACCACACTCATCTCGCCACGCAGCACATTCAGGAACTGTGGCAGCTCATCCATGCTGTACCGGCGCAGGAACCGCCCGACCCGGGTGATCCGTGGGTCGTCGCGCATCTTGAACAGCGGCCCAGCACCCTCGTTCGCCGCGGCCAGCTCGACTTTCATCCGATCCGCGCCGACGACCATGGTCCGGAATTTGATCATCTTGAACGGCTTGCCGTGCAGGCCGATCCGCTCGGCGCGATAGAACACCGGACCGCCGTCGAATTTTATCGCCAACGCGATGACGAGCATGGCCGGCGCAACGATGAGCAGGCACAACGCGCCGAAGATCCAGTCGAATGCGATCTTGCCGAAGGTGGTGGCCTGGTCGAAGTTCGGCTGGTCGATGTGCACCAGCGGGAGGCTGCCGACGGGGCGTAACTGCATACGCTGATCGGCGACGTCGGCGATGCCAGGCATGACCACGAGCTGGACTCCCAGGGGCAACAGTTCCCAGGCCAGTTCACGGATCCCCTGCGATCCCAACTGTTCGACCGCCGCGACGGCCACTGTATCCGCGCCGCAGTCGGTGATCACCTCGCCGATCGACGGCCGCCCCAGAAACACCGGTACGCCCAAGTCAGCGTATTCGTCCGTGGTTTCCTGCTTACCCGGCAGATACATGCCGACGATGCGATAGCCCGCCCGAGGGTCCCTGCCGAAGGCCTGCATCATGTCCCGTGCCGAGCGCGGATCGCCCACCACCAGCACATTCGTGAGGTAGCGGCCGACATTGCGCTCCCGGGCCGCGATCGTCCGCCACAATCTGCGGTTGATCATCAGGCCGACCAGTCCCACCGGTAGAGCGACGCCGAGGAACCCGCGGGCGAAATCGATCCGCAGCAGCAGGGACAGAATCGCGATACCACCGAACAACCGGAAGGCGATCAGCGCCAGCCGTTCATACTCCGCCCAGCCGTGTCCGATCAATCTGGCGGACCAGGCATCACCCCACACGAGCGCGCCCACCCACGCCGTGGCGAGCAATAACGCCACCACCGTGTAGCCGCCGAGTGTCTGCACCCATTCGGGCTGATTGACATCGCTGACCCCACCGAAACGCGCGAACCGTGCCATCAGCACCGCGCCGAAAATCACCAGGGAGTCGGAAACAACTAGTCGGAAGCGATTTTCGGCCTCGCAAGCATGCCTGCCCAATCGTGCGGTTGTGGATTTGGCCAGCTCTGACCATGCCCACCGCACGGAATGCTCGGGAGGAAAATCAGGCGCGCCCGCGCCTGGCGGGACATTGGAAGCAGCGGCCCTGTCGGCCATTCTTTTGTTCCCCCGTAGTAGAACTTTCGAGCCACAATGGGACTACCCGCCTCGAGCCAGCTGATCTCGCAGCTCGATGATCAGTGGAAGCGGGAACCCAGTCGAGAATTTGGATGGTCATTTCATCCGCATGGATCTGCCGGACCAGCGCGACGGCACGGAGGCTGCACACCGTGGGGTTGGCAGCCGTTCAAAGGTCGGCCTCAGGAGGCGTCGGTGCCAGCTGGTGGAGTGGTGCCGCCGTGGGCGGTTGCCACACCCGGGCCGAACACCACAAGACCGGTCTCGACAACGAGCCCGAACGCAACCTTGCGAAGCTGCCTCATCTAGTGAAACCCCTTGTTGGATACGAATTTTCCCGACCTCGTTGCCGGTCCCATGTTTCTAACACGACGCTGCGACAGTGCCGAACCCGCAGTAGCTGGACATAAGCCGCACCCGTTCGCCGGTTGGTAGCCAACATTGCCGACCATCCGCGGGCTTTTCATATCGATGTATCGATCGGTCACCTCCGAGGGGGCCGAATTGCCAGATCGCATCCGAATAACCGCTGACCAGTTGGCGAGCAACGACGCATTTCGATCCGCCCCCCAGCGCACCGATCACCGGCCGCCCACACGAACATGCACAGAACCTCTGC
>NZ_JBHXMY010000564.1:0-3758 GCF_042720195.1 Nocardia sp. NPDC058497
GAACGCGAACTCATCGGCACCTGGATCGCCGAGGGCGGCCTCGGCCGCGACATCGGCTCGGATGCCCCGGTGACCCAGCTCGACCTCGACGCAAAGGCGATCACCAAACGCCTGGTCGGCAGGCACGACGACCCGCTCGTCGTCCCGGTCCGGGTGCTGTGGCTGCCACCGGAACGCGACGGCGTCCGCCGCGTCACCTTCACCGACCTGGCCATGCTGACCAACCCGCGCAAACCCAACCGGCTCGTCCAGCGCAGGCTGCTGCGCACCGAGCCCGACCGGCACCGGGTGCTCGTCGGCGCGCCCGCCCGGCTCAGCGAGCTGCGCACCAACAACCCCGAGGCCGCGGCCCTGCTGCGGGCGGGCACGGCCGAGCCGTTCGCGCGCTCGGTGGTGCGCGCGGCGGTCGTCGCGCTGGAACGGGCCGAGCGCACCGTCATCGGTGACCGCTACAAGGTGCCGCAGCTGGTGGCCGAGGAGATCCTCGACTCCCCCGAATTCCAGCGCAAACTCGACTACATCGCCGAGGAGACCGGTACCGAACCCGACCAGGTGTATCGCAACGCGGAGAAGGCGCTGCGCGAACTGGTCGCCGCGCAGAGCAGGCTGGTCTCGGACCTGTTCACCCAGGCCATGCGACCGGTGCACGCCTCGACCTGGAAGGTCGACACCGACCTGCCCGGCCTGGACGCGCTGCGCAAACTCAACCGCAGGCACCCGCTGGTGTTCCTGCCCTCGCACCGTTCGTATGTCGACCCGTTCGTGCTCGGTGACGTGCTGGCGCGCAACGACTTCCCACCCAACCATGTGATGGGCGGAGCGAACCTCAACTTCTGGCCGATGGGCCCGATCGCCCGGCGCACCGGAACGGTGTTCATCCGGCGCAGTTTCGGCGACGACGAGGTCTACAAGGCGGTCGTCGAGGAATACTTCGCCTACCTGCTGGCCAAGCGCTTCAATCTGGAGTGGTACTTCGAGGGCGGGCGCACCCGCACCGGCAAGCTGCGACCGCCCCGCTATGGCCTGCTCAATTTCCTTGCCGCCGCGGTCCGTTCCCGTCGCGTCGAGGACGTGATGCTGGTGCCGGTCTCGATTACTTACGAGCGGCTCAACGAGCTGGGCGCGATCGCGAGCGAACAGTCCGGCGGCACGAAGAAGCCGGAGGGTATCGGCTGGCTCGCCAGATATGTCCGCAGCCAACAGCATTCGGCGGGTCGTGTGTATGTGCGGTTCGGTGAGCCGCTGTCGGCGCGGGAACGGCTCGGCGCCAACGGCGATCCGCTCGATCAGCGCCC
This sequence comes from Nocardia sp. NPDC058497, assembly GCF_042720195.1. NCBI lineage: Bacteria > Bacillati > Actinomycetota > Actinomycetes > Mycobacteriales > Nocardiaceae > Nocardia > Nocardia sp. NPDC058497. The sequence continues at coordinate 1,296 of NZ_JBHXMY010000564.1, forward strand.
GATGACGATCCCGCTGCGCGACACCACGACCGGCGAGACCACCGTGCCCGACGAGTCGGCGCTGCGCGAGAGCGAACGCAAAGCCGTGCAGCGGCTGGCCTTCGACATCGCCGTCGGGATCAACCAGGTCACCCCGATCACGGTGAACGCGCTGGTCACGCTGGCGCTGCTCGGCGTGCACGAGCGCGCGCTGACGCTGGGACAGGTGCGCACGGTGGTCGACCCCGTGCTCGGCTACATCGCCCAGCGCGGGCTGCCCAGCGGTGAGCTGTCGGCGCTGCGTGACGATCAGGGCCTGCGGGTTGTCCTCGAACAGCTCGCGCTCGCCGGTGTCGTCACGGTGTATCGCGGCGGGCTGGAGCCGGTGTACGCGATCGAACCCGGCGCGCACCTGGAGGCGGCGTTCTACCGCAACAGCGCGGTGCACTGGTTCGTCAACCGGGCCATTCTCGAGCTGGCCGCGCTGACCGCCGTGGAGGAACCGGGCGAGGACCCGCTGCGCTCGGCCTGGAAGGCCGCCTTCGCCCTGCGCGACCTGCTCAAGTTCGAGTTCTTCTTCCCCGAGCGCAAGGAGTTCGCCGAGCAGATCATCGACGAGGTGCGCATCATCGTGCCCGAATGGGACGAGAACACCCCCGATGACCGGCTCGATCGCCAATTCCTCGGCGCGCTCACCGATTCCGGCTTCGTGATGGCGCATCGCGTGCTGCGCTCGTTCTTCGACGCTCAGCTGGTGGTGGCCGAACGCTTGGCCGCGCGATCGGCCGACGCGACGATCGATCGCAAGGAGTTCATCGACGAGTGCGTGGCGGTCGGCAAACAGATGCTGTTGCAACAGCGTTTGCACAGTCCGGAGTCGGTCTCGACCGAATTGTTCACCAGCGCCTGGAAACTGGCCGACAACCACGGTCTCATCGCCCCTGCCGCACCCGGCGCGGAAGCCGAATTGCTCGGACGGCGGCAGGAATTCGCCGAGCGGCTGCGTGATCTCGGTGAGCGCATCGCGCGGGCGGCCAGCCTCGACCCGTCGAACCGGACCGTGATCTGATGAGCACACTCGCCGAAGCACTGGCCGCTATCCGGTCGGGACCGCAGGGATCGCAGGTCGCCGCCGTCTTCGATTTCGGTGGCACCGTCGTGGACGGGCTACCGCGACGGAGTTTGGCGCGCAGACTGTTCCGTCGCGGTGACGCGCGCAGGGCCGCATTTCTCGGCGGCATCGTGCGCGGTGGCAACGACGGTGATTACGTGCGCGTACTGCAAGCCGTCGAGCGGACCTGGGCGGGTCAGTCCGAGTCCGATCTGGAAGAGCTGGGCCGCAGCGCGTTCCGCCGGGAGATCTACGGCAGGCTGTTTCCCGAGGCATGGCAGCTCGTGCGCGCCCATCAGCTGGCCGGGCACACGGTGGTGCTGGTCAGCGAACTCACCCGGTTCCAGGTGCTGCCCGCCGCCGAACGACTCGGCATCGAGCACGTCCTGTGCACGGAACTGGCTGTGCACGACGGCATCCTGACCGGGCACACCGAGGGCGCACCGCTCTGGCGTGCCGAAAAAGCCGACGCCGTCGGTGAATTCGCCGCGGCCGCCGAGGTGGAGATCGGCTATGTCTATGCCGACAGTGCCACCGATCTGCAACTGCTCGACCTGGCCGAGAGCCCGACGGTGGTCGACCCCGATCCGAAGCTTGCCGCGATCGCCGCCGAGCGAGGCTGGCCCGCACTGACTTTCCGTCCCCGCCTCGCGCCACGCCCCGTCGACTACCTGCGCACGATCGCCGGTTTCGCCGCGTTGCTCGGCGGCGCGCTGGTCGGTGTGCTGCGCAAGTCCTACACCGGCCGACGCCAGGCCATGGCCGACGCCCTCATGCACGACGCCACCACCGCCACACTCGCGGCGATCAACGTGCGGTTGCGCGTCGTCGGTGCCGAGCATGCCCGCACCCCGCGACCCGCGGTGTTCCTGTTCAATCACCAGAGCCAGTTCGACGTGATCATCGTGCCCAAGGTGCTCGGCGGGGCGGTCACCGGCATCGGCAAGAAGGAGCTGGCCAATCATCCGCTGTTCGGCCCGCTCATGCGGTTCGTCGGCGTCACCTTCATCGACCGCGCCGACACCGAACGCGCCAAAGCCGCACTCGCACCGGTGGTTTCCACCCTGCGCGACGGCCTCTCGATCGGCGTCGCGCCGGAAGGCACCCGGTCGTACACGCCGCGGGTCGGGCCGTTCAAGAAGGGCGCGTTCCACATCGCCATCCAGGCGGGCGTGCCGGTGATCCCGGTGGTGATCCGCAATGCGGGCGAGATCGCCTGGCGGGATTCGCCGATCGCGCGGCCGGGGGTCGTCGATGTCGCGGTGCTGCCACCGATCGATGTCTCCGGCTGGGACCCCGCCGACATGGACGACGAGGTCGAGCAGGTCCGGCAGCTGTTCGAGAACACCCTGCTGGACTGGCCGCAGGCCTGA
>NZ_JBHXMY010000565.1:0-3751 GCF_042720195.1 Nocardia sp. NPDC058497
ACCCTGAACAGTTCCCGGCCCAAGGCTTACCTGACGTCGCCGACGAACCGAACGGTCTGACCTGGGACCAGCTCACCCGCGCACTGATCGCCGCCGTGGCACGCGGAGGATGTCTTGGATGGAGCCTGGCCATCTACGACCCGGACCAGGACCCTGACCGCTCCGACGCCCAGCGGATCGTCCGCCTCGTCGCCGACACAATCGCGGCGCTGCCGGCGACCACACTCTGAGATCGGCGGGCAGAGGATCAGCACGGCATCTGCGTCAGGTCCCTCAATCAATGATTGAATAGATGATTGAAACGTGTTTCAATACTGGGTATGGTCAATGAGGTCGAGACGGGGACGCGGCAGCGACTGCTGACCGCGGCCGAAACGCTGCTGCTGACCCAGCCCTACGACGAGGTCTCGATCCGCGGCATCTGTGCCGCCGCGGGTGCCAACGCGGCCGCGGTGCACTACCACTTCGGCTCGAAGGAAGCCCTGTTCGGTGCCCTGATCGAAGATCGGCTGGGACCGCTGTGGGCCGACAAGCTGGTACGCGCGACCGCGGCGCCGGATTCGCTGCCCGCGGTGGTCGACGCGATCCTGACGCCCTTCGTGCAGCTCGCGGGCGACCCGTTGGGCCGCTTGCATCTTCGACTCCTGGCCAGGTTCGTGCTCGGACGTCATCTCACCGCGTGGCAGGGACCCTGGTTTCGAATGGGCACCTGGGCCGCGCTGCTGCCGGAACTGAGCGCCCAGGAGAGCCGTCGGCGGTGGATGCTCGCCTTCGATCTGATCATCGTGCGCTTCGGCGGCCCCGAGTTGGACGACCACGGAATGACGATGCCGGAACTGGCGACGCTGCGGGATTTCGTGGTGGCCGGTCTGTGCGCGCCGACAGGAGAGTAGCGATGAACGACATATTCACACCGGCCAAGCTGGGACCGATCACCTTGCGCAATAGGGTGATCAAGGCCGCGACCTTCGAGGGTCGCACGCCCGACGCCCTGGTGACCGATGAACTGATCGACTTCCATCGGGAGGTGGCCGCCGGAGGCGTCGGGCTGACCACTGTCGCGTACTGCGCGGTCGCACCGGGCGGTCGCACCGATCGGCATCAGATCTGGATGCGACCGGAAGCCGTTGCGGGACTGCGGAAGCTGACCGATGCCGTCCATGCCGAGGGGGCCGCGGCCAGCGCGCAGATCGGCCACGCCGGACCGGTGGCCAATGCCGCCTCCAACCGGGTGCCTGCCATCGCGCCGAGCCGGATGTTCAACCCGCTGGGCATGCGATTCACCAAGACCCCCAGTGTGTCCGACATCGCCGAACTCGTTGCCGCGCACGCGAATGCCGCACGACTGGCAGAGCAAGCCGGATTCGACGCGGTGGAGATCCACTTCGGCCACAACTACCTGGCCAGCTCATTCCTGAGCCCGATTCTGAACCGGCGCAAGGACGCCTACGGCGGGTCCCTGCTCAACCGCGCTCGGATGGCGCGTGAAATCGCTTGCGCGGTCAAGGAAGCGGTGGGCGATCTGATATCGGTCCCCGCCCAGCTCAATATGGAGGACGGCGCGGGCGGTGGCCTCACCGTTCCCCAGTCGCTTCAGGTGGCCGCCTGGCTCGAGGCCGATGGCGCGCTCGACGCCCTCGAATTGACCGCCGGCAGTTCGCTGCTCAATCCGATGCTGCTGTTCCACGGCACCCCGCCGCTGCGCTCGTTCGGGAAGGTGCTGCCCGGCCCGGCCCGCTTCGGCTTCCGCTTCGTGGGGAAGTCCTTCCTGAAGGAGTACCCGTACCAGGAGGCATATCTGCTCGAGCGGGCCCGCCACTTCCGACGCGCAGTGACCATGCCGCTGATCCTGTTGGGCGGCATCACCAATCTCGACACCATGCTCCAGGCTCGGACCGAGGGTTTCGATTTCGTCGCCATGGGCCGGGCCCTGCTGCGCGAACCGGATCTGCTGCATCGCATCCAGGCCGATGAGTCGGCGCGCTCGGCGTGCGTGCACTGCAACGAGTGCATGCCCACCATCTATTCGCGCACACGCTGCGTGTACCGCCCCAACCTCTCGCGCGAGCCGATCCAGCTGACCCTCGGCTGAACACCCACCTGACGTAGGAGACACACACCATGAGTGGACGATTGACCGGACGAGTCGCGCTGATCAGCGGCGCGGCCTCGGGAATGGGCGCATCGCACGCCCGCGCCTTCATCGCCGAGGGCGCAGCTGTCATGATCGGCGATATCGCCGAGGCGGCGGGGCAGGCGCTGGCCGAGGAACTCGGCGACCGGGCCGCGTACATCCGACTCGATGTCACCAGCTCGCTGGACTGGGACGCGGCGGTCGTCGAAACGGTCAGGCGTTTCGGCAAACTCGATGTGCTGGTCAACAATGCCGGAATCCTGGACGGCGGACCGATCGGCGAGTACACCGAAAAGCAGTGGCAGAACGTGCTTTCCATCAATCTGACCGGCCCGTTCCTCGGTTTGACCGCCGCACGGGACGCCCTCGTCGCAGCCGCCCCGGCAGCCGTCGTGAATATCTCCTCCGCCGCCGGAATCCAGGGCGTCCCGGGCGTCCACGCCTACACCGCCTCCAAATTCGGTCTCCGCGGCCTCACCAAATCGGCCGCGCTGGAACTGGCCCCACATGGTGTGCGGGTCAATTCGGTGCATCCCGGCGGGATTCTCACCCCGATGCTCGGCGCTACCGGCGAGGTCGGCCTCGATCGGGGCTCGAACCCGCTGGCCCGCCTCGGCCTCCCGGAGGAGGTGACTCCGTTGGTGGTCTTCCTCGCCAGCACGGAATCGAGCTACTGCAATGGCGCGGAGTATGTCGTAGACGGCGGAATGACCGCGGGCCGCGCCTGACCCGGCGGGGCTGGATCAGCCCGGTCACCACCGTTCCGGGCCTGTTCCGCCCAGCCGGTGACACCGTCGAGATCGCGCCAGCGCAGGTCCGCGTCCACTGCATCGCGAGCAAGGTCGTGCGGGTACAAGCCGTCCGCGCCCACGTAGACGAACGACAATCCGCGCAGCCAGTCGAAGAGCTCATAGGCCTCACCGACATCGAGCGCCTCCCGAAGCAGCGCCTCGGTCGTCACCCGCGCCAACGCGCATACCTCCAGCGCGCGCCGATGCAGATCGGAGGGGACGACCTCCACGAACCGCCGCAGCAGCGTCCCGACGAGGTCGGGCGGCAGCGGATCCACCAGCAGGTCGCCGCCGCGCGCGGACACGTCGGCAAGCAGCGCGAGTCCCAGCGGATGACCGTGCGTGACCTGCAGTATCTGCTCATGCCGCGCAGGGTCCACCTTGATCGTGCGGAGATACTCGCGGCTTTCGGGTGGGCTCGAGTTGCGAAGGGAGACGACCCGGAGCAGATCACCCCAGCCCGGGTCGGCACGCCAGGCCGAGCTCGGCGGCGAGCGGCTCGCGATAACGGTCAGCGCCGTCGCCGGCAGGCGCGGCAGCAGCGCGGTTCGCACCCAATCATCGAGCGGCGCGAGCCGATCGTAGGTGTCGATGACCAGCACGACTCGTCCGGATGCGGTGATCGGGTCGTCGCCGTCGGGCACGTCGAGCGACGTGCCCAGGGCTTCGAGCACCGCTGTGGGCGAGAAAGACAGATCGCGCCCGTCGAGCCGAGCGACAACGGCCCCGGCGTCCGCGGCGAGATCGGCGGCAACATCGAGCAGGCTGGATTTGCCGATCCCCCCGGGCCCATACACGTACAGCACCGAGAACGGCGGCTCCGCAC
>NZ_JBHXMY010000566.1:0-3737 GCF_042720195.1 Nocardia sp. NPDC058497
CAGCCCTTTGGTCGAGAACTGTTGACGGCGTCAATTTAGCTTAGGCTAAGTTGGCGATCCGGCTGCTGGCAGCTGCCTTCGACGTCGGCAACAGGCCATATTCGGAGGCAATTCTATCTGCGGCGTTGTGGCCACTCGGCGCGCGGTGTGGTTGTCCGCGCCTGGTCTGTCAGGATTACAGCATGAACGAGGAACAATCAGGCTCGGAAGACCAGCCCATCGTGGTGGATCAGACCGACAAGCGTTCCGTCGTCCCGTTCGTAGCGGCCGCGGTGATCGCGGTGATCGTGCTCATCGGCATCGTGCTCGGTGGGCTGCTCTCACCCGCTGAGAAAAATGTCACAGAGGCCGACCGGCTCACGGCCGCCGTCTCCAACTATATCGACGCGCGCTCGCGCAGTGAGCTGCGTCCGCCGCCCGGTGTCGCGTGCCCCGGTTTCGACGAGGAGAAATCCGGCCTGTCCGAACGGCTCGGCGGCCCGAAATCGGCCGTGACGATCGACAAGAAGGGTTTCGACAAGGCGACCGTCAACGGCGACCGCGCCAAGATCGACGCCACCGTCCAGATCGGCGACAAGACGTCCACCAGCACCTGGAACCTGACCCGGGTCGACGGCGCCTGGCTGGTCTGCACGCCATAGCACCGTTTGACACGGTGACCTGTGCCGGGGCAATCTCAGATCGCAAGGTCATGAGTACCAGCGCCAAGCCCCGGCTCGCTGGTCGGCAACCCTCCTCCGCGGTGGGGTGCTCCGGGTGACGACCTGGCCGTGCGCCGGACAACCGCCACGGCAAGAGCGGATTCACGCAGGAGGTTTCGACATGACTTACGCCGGCGACATCACCCCTGAGAAGGCGTGGGAGATCCTGACCGAGCACCCCGACGCGGTGCTGGTCGACGTGCGCACCGAAGGCGAGTGGGCACACATCGGCATCCCCGACACCAGCTCCATCGAGCGACCGGCCCACTTCATCGAGTGGGTCGACGGCACCGGAACCCGCAACCCGAACTTCGGCGCCGAGCTCGAGCAGGCGCTGGCCGATCGCCCGGACGACGCGCCCGTGGTGTTCCTGTGTCGCTCCGGTCAGCGCTCCATCGGCGCCGCGACCGTGGCGACCGCGGCGGGCATCGCCCCGTCCTACAACGTGCTCGACGGTTTCGAAGGCGGCCCCAACGCGTTCGGGCAGCGCGGCAGCACCGGTTGGCGCGCGGTCGGCCTGCCGTGGCGTCAGGCATAAGGAGAAACGCATGATCACCGGTGGTTCGTTCGACAAGCCACTGCCCGAGGGCGTCGGCCCCGCCACCCTCGGCGTCCGCGGCGGCCTGCGCCGCTCCGGCTTCGAGGAGACCTCCGAGGCGCTGTACCTGACCTCGGGTTTCGTCTACGAGAGCGCCGAGGCCGCCGAGGCGTCGTTCACCGGCGAGGTCGAGCACTTCGTCTACTCCCGCTACGGCAACCCGACGGTGGCGATGTTCGAGGAGCGCATCCGGCTGCTCGACGGCGCCGAGGCCGCCTTCGCGACCGCCTCCGGCATGTCGGCGGTGTTCACCGCGCTCGGCGCGCTGCTGAAGGCGGGCGATCGCCTCGTCGCCGCGCGCAGCCTGTTCGGCTCCTGCTTCGTGGTGTGCAACGAGATCCTGCCGCGCTGGGGCGTGGAGACCGTCTTCGTCGACGGTGACGACCTCGAGCAGTGGGAGCAGGCGCTCTCGGTGCCCACCCAGGCCGTGTTCTTCGAGACCCCGGCCAACCCGATGCAGACCCTCGTCGACGTCCGCAAGGTCACCGAGCTCGCCCACGCCGCGGGCGCGAAGGTGGTGCTGGACAACGTCTTCGCCACCCCGCTGCTGCAGCGCGGCTTCGAACTCGGCGCCGACGTGGTCGTCTACTCCGGCACCAAGCACATCGACGGCCAGGGCCGCGTCCTCGGCGGCGCCATCCTCGGCGCCCAGGACTACATCGACGGCCCCGTCAAGAACCTGATGCGCCACACCGGCCCCGCCCTGAGCCCGTTCAACGCCTGGACCCTGCTCAAGGGCCTGGAGACGATGCCGCTGCGCGTGCGCCAGTCCACCGAATCGGCACTGAAGGTCGCCCAATTCCTGGAGACCAGCAAGTCGGTCAACTGGGTGAAATACCCCTTCCTGGAATCACATCCGCAGCACGCCCTCGCCACCTCCCAGATGTCCGGCGGCGGCACCGTCGTCACCTTCGAACTGGCAGGCGGCGACGGCAAGAAGCGCGCCTTCGAGGTCTTGAACCGCCTCCGCATCATCGACATCTCCAACAACCTCGGCGACGCGAAGACGTTGATCACCCACCCCGCGACCACGACCCACCGCGCGATGGGCCCCGAAGGCCGCGCTTCGATCGGGTTGAGCGACGGCGTGGTCCGCATCTCGGTAGGCCTCGAGGACATCGAGGACCTCCTCGGCGACCTCGACCACGCCCTGAGCTGAGCACAGTTCCCGGAGTCGACCTGTCGATACGTTCCTCGTCCGGCAGGTCGTCTTTAGGGGTTCCCGGATCTTCCGCCGGTTCGGCAGAATCCTCGAATGGCTTCTCGGGCTGCAGTTCTGAGGCATTACGGTGGATTCATGACTACCGGGGGAGTTTCGCGACCTGCCACGATCTACTGCCCATCCATCTTGCGTTCGGTGGCGATGGTGACGGTGTCTTTCGGGTTCGTCGCGTTGTGCGTGTGGATCGTGTCATCTGACGACGTACCGATCTTTCCGCTGGTCGCGGGTTGGTTGGGTATCATGCTCTTCGCCGCTGGTGGAATCTTCTTCGGCGACAGGCTGATTCGGCGCAGGCCGGAACTGGTGTTGACCGACGACGGCCTGGAGCATCGGCAGTGGGGGCGGCTCCGGTGGGACGAGGTCACCTCCGTGCGCACGATTGCCATAAGCACGTCGGCGATATCCAAGATGCGCTACATCCAAATCGGTTTGCGCGATCCTGAGGCCTTCTACGCGCGCAGCTCAGGGTGGATCCGGCTGCTGGCGAAGTCCAATCAGAAGCTCGGCTACGGCACGGTCAACCTGCCGTCGACCACCCTGGGCGCACCCATCGCCCAAGTGCTGACGGCAATGCGTTTCCATCGGCCGGACCTGATAATCAGGGACTGACCATTCGCTCGTAGCGCGGACCGAGGTTGGTCTGTGCGGCTCGTGCGGGACGGGTCGACGGCCTCGAGGAAGCGACGGGCCTACCGGACTGGGTCGTAGACCGGGAACCCGAGGTGCTCGGCGACGGTCGCCATGTTCTTGTCGTGAGTCACCACGGTGAGATCTTCCAGACCGCTGCGCAGAGCCGAGGCCAAGTGGATGGCATCGAGGGTCCGGATGTGTGAAATGATCGCTTCCGCCTCGTTGAGCACGGCGTGATCGACCGGGATGATGTCGATGTAGTCGAGGATCCGGTCCCGGTCGAGGACCGGTAGCGATTCACGTCGCAGGACTCGGGTGATCTCCGTGCGCAGCAGCCGAGACGAGATCACCCGTGTGGCATCGCTGTCTGCGGAACTGTCGAACCACTCCGCGGCCTCCGGTGAGTGGCCGAGAATGATCCTGACCGCAACCGAGGTGTCGAGGTAGAACGACTTCACCACTCGCCCTTCTCGGATTCGAGCAACTCGTCGATCGAGGTGGCCGTTCTGAGCTCGTGGCGGGGGATGGCGCTGGTGTTGGGCCGTCCGCCGACTTTGCGCGGAATGATCTGGGTCGAGGAGACGGC
>NZ_JBHXMY010000567.1:0-3726 GCF_042720195.1 Nocardia sp. NPDC058497
ATCATGAGCGGGGCGATGTGTCTGCTCCTCTACAGTCTGGTTGTCCTGGTTCTCGCGCCACCGGTGCTGATCCGTTCCACTGGTAGTGGCCGGAATCCTCGCCTCGGTGTGATCGCTTGGCTCAGTGCGATCGGGTCAGTGCTGGTGTCGTGGGTCGCCGCGGTGACGTTCGTTGCCGTTGATATCGGTCGTGACCTGCTCGCCGAACAGCATCTGAGTGTGAGCCGGTGCTTCACCCAGTTGCACGACGCCGCGATCGGCGCCTATGGAACGGCGCTTCAGATCGGGCTGCTGGTGTTGGTTGCCTTCGGCGTCGTCTCCGGTGGCGTGCTGATCTCGCGGTTGGGCAGCGCGTTGGTTCGGGCTCGGTCGGTCACACATAGCCATGCTCGCGCGGCGAGGATCATCGGACGACCGCATACGCGCCACGACGCTGTTGTCATCGATCACCCCGAACCCGCGGCCTATTCGGTTGCCGGGAACCCGCATACCATCGTCCTCACCCAGGGCATTGTGGCTGCGCTCGACGATGAACACCTAGAGGCCGTCATGGCCCACGAACGCGCGCACCTGACCGGTAGACATCACGTCGTTCTCGCGGCGACCCGTGCACTGGCAGCGGTATTGCCGCGCGTCGATCTCTTCGTGACCGGCGCCGCACAGGTCGCCCGGCTGGTCGAGATGTCGGCCGACGACGCCGCCGCATCGCTACACGGACCGAAGATCGTTCGAGAGGCGTTGCTGGCACTGGCCGAGAACCGCACTCCGGCCTCGCTCGGTGCGACCGAAGTCGGGCTCGCCGACCGCGTGTGCCGGTTGTCGGTGCCTTATCCTGCTGCCCGTCCGGTGGCTGCCACCGTCTCGACACTGACCACCGCTGCGGTTCTCGCCGGGCCGATGGCCGCCACGCTCGCGGCGGCCGTCGGGCTCGGAGTATGCACGCTCTAGAGCTCGCCCGCACTCCCATCGGGCTCGGCGCCCGACTCCGTTCTCGGTGGTCTCGACTCGGTAGCTGCCGCGGTTCACTGCCGGGCCGCCGGCGAACCCACCGGATTCCTTCGGCGATCGTCGCCGACGGTGGGGCTGGTGCGCGACGGGTTGGGCTGCTGTGCGGCGGTGCGTAGAGAAGCCGCCCGTTCCTCGAGCCGTTGGCGGCTCGCGGGAAGCCGGTGGCGGCCGCCCCGATGTCCCGATGCGTCTGCGGTGTCGTCGGCGCGTGCCAGGCGTAGCAGCGCAGCGGCCGCGACGCCACCGATCGCGGTGAGCCCTGCCCAGACCGCCCCATCGATTCCGGCGTCGCGCGCCGCGCCGACAACCGCACCGGTGGCGAGGTTGCCGACGAGGATGCCGACGCCGACGACGGTGTTGTAGAACCCGTAGTGCGTGGCGACGAGGCGATCACCGGACAGCGAGACCACGGTGTCCATCTCGAACGGGAACACCGCGGCTGTCCCGATCGCCAGCAGGGTGGTCGTGATCAGCAAGGCGGCGACGGCTGCGATCGTCCCGAACGGACTCGGACCAGACACCACGATCAACGGGACGAACGACGCCGCGAGGACGGTCATTCCGGCGACCAGGCTCCGGCCAGGGCCCCATCTGGCTCGCAGCCAGGCGGTGATGCGCAGCTGGCCTGCGACGGCGACCACACCGGATACGACGAACAACGCTGAGACCAGGATCTGAGACTGCGCACCGGCGATGAACTCCGCCTGCAGGGGCAGCGCCAGGTAGATCTGGAACGACAGCACGTAGGAGCCGATCATGGCCACCGAGAACGCCAGGAACCGGCGATTGGACACGACGGTGCGCCAGTCGTCGAGGACCGACGTCTTTGCTGGTGAAGTCTCGGCCCGGCGAGCGGGTAGCGCGAACAGCTGGGCGATGGTCAGCGCGGCGAACACGATCGCGGCGACGCCCGCGGTGAGCCGGAAATCGACCGTCATCAATGCCAGTCCCACCAGCGGCCCCGCGAGGATGCCCGCTTGGTAGAACATGTTGAACACGGCGAAGGCCTCGACCCGGCGTTCACCGGCGTCGGCGGCCAGATACGCGCGCACCGCCGGGTTGAACAACGCCCCGGCGAAGCCGGTCGCTGCCGAGGCGATCAGCAGACCCGGTAGCGAATCCGCGACCACCAGCAGCGCGAAGCCGCCGGTGCGCAGCAGGCAGCCCGCGACGATGAGTGGTTTGTAGCCGAGTCGATCGGCGAGTGTGCCGCCGATCAAGAACATGCCCTGCTGGGAGAAGTTGCGCACGCCCAACACCAGTCCGACCGCCCATGCGGCCAGCCCGAGCGGCCCGGCCAGGTATCCGGCCAGATACGGCATCAGCATGTAGAAGCCCAGGTTGATGCCGAACTGGTTGACCATCAACAGCTGAGCAGGCCGGTCGAAGCCGGCGAATTTGGTGAACACTGTCACGATGCGAGCGCCTCCTTCGACGGCTTCCATACTGTCGTGCAGCGAGTCCAGCGCCGCACGACTCGTTCGGTGGGATGGCTGATCGTGTCGGGTTCGATCGGCGGCGTAGCGTCGAGCAGCCCGTGTTCGGTGCAGTATGTGTCGTTGTAGACGGTGTCGAAGTAGCGGTGCGGTCCGTCGGGGAAGACGGCCGCGATACGGGTGCCCGCGTCGGTGACCCGTGCGACCCAGCCCGCGACCAGTGCGACCGCGCCGACGCTCCACCCACCGGTGGCGTGGTGTGTCGCGGCCAGGGTCCGGCAGGCCCACACCGATTCCGCGGGTGCCACCCAGTGCACCTCGTCGAAGGCCGCGTAATCGACGTTGGCAGGGAAGATGCTCGAACCCAACCCGCGCATCAAGCGTGGTCCGGCAGGCTGGCCGAAGATAGTCGACGAGATGGTGTCGACGCCGATGAGCTTCATCGCCGGATTGAACCGCCGCAGCACTCGCGCTACTCCCGCGGAGTGACCGCCGGTACCGACCGCGCACACCAGCACGTCGACACTGCCGAGCTGTTCGATCAGCTCCAGCGCCAGCGATTCGTAGCCATCGATATTGTCGGGGTTGCTGTACTGGTCTGGGCACCACGCGTCCGGTTCCCGAGCCAGCAACTGCGTCACGCGGTCGCAACGAGCCTGCTGCCAGCCCCCGCTCTGATGCGGCTCGGCCACGAGATCGACCTGAGCGCCGTAGGCCGCCAGCATCGTGGCCACGATCGGTTCCAATCCAGGATCGGTCACGACGGTCACCGGATGGTGGTACACCATTCCCGCCAGGGCGAGACCGAGCCCGAGGGTGCCGCTGGTCGACTCGACGATGCGGGCACCGGGACGCAGCTCCCCGCGCTCCAGGGCGCGTCGCACCATATGCAGAGCGGGACGGTCTTTCATTCCGCCGGGGTTGAATCCCTCGAGCTTGGCCCAGAATCCGCGCCCGGCGCCGGCCAATGGCTCCCCGATCCACAGCACGGGCGTGTTACCGACCAGCTCGTGTGGGGCGTGCGCGGCATCGGGCGCACCCAGCGGGTGAGGGGAGTGGTCGAGCTTCTTGGTGAGCATGACCTTGTTCACGGTGGTCTCTTTCTGCACAATCGGCCGCGATCAGCGGCGCGCCACGACGATGGACAGCGGTCCCCGGCCGACTCGTGCGGTCGGCCTGGCGCTGACCGATCAGCGTCGGGCGATGCAGTGCAGAGAAAGGATCGTGCGCCCGTGTGGCGACCGCGGGCGTCCCGGCGGGGGGCGCGCACCACAACACCCCC
>NZ_JBHXMY010000568.1:0-3721 GCF_042720195.1 Nocardia sp. NPDC058497
GTCGGTCGGCTCGATCACGCTGATCGGCCGGGGCAACATGGTGATCAATACCGGCGGCGAGAAGGTGTTCCCCGAGGAGGTCGAGGCGGTCGTGAAATCCCACGACGCCGTGTACGACGCTGTCGTCGTGGGGGTTCCGCACGAGCGGTGGGGGCAGCAGGTCGCCGCCGTGATCTCCGCGGGTCAAGGCCGGTCGGTGGACTTCGACGCCCTGCGCGTTCACGTCCGTGCCCATCTCGCGGGATACAAGGTGCCCAAACGGATCTGGGTGGTCGACAGCATCACGCGCTCGCCCAGCGGCAAGCCGGACTACCGGTGGGCCAAGGAGTACGTCGCCGGGCGCGCTGCCGATCACGCGGCCGACTGATCCGCCGCGCCGGGTTACCGCGGGTGCCGACCTACCGGACTCGCCCGCACCGGTCACGGCAGCAGGGCGGACACCCCGATCGCGACGATCGCCGCCAGGTACCCGAGGACCAATCGGGTGTCGCGCAACCAGCATCGACTGCGCCGCAACCCCGCCCGCCACGCACGCCAGTAGCCGACGAACGCGAGAACACCGAAACCGGCCACTGCCAATGGTCCGATCAACCACGTCAGCAGGGCGACGGTCGCGACCACACACAGTGTCAGCGGGTCGTGCGGTTGCTGCCGCCGCACCGCCTCCTCGTAGTAGACGCCGCGCTGCTCGCTCATCGCACCTGCACCGGCAGCAGTGCCCTGCCCGCCGGCGCCGCCGCGGACAGCCGCTGCCGTGACAGCGCGGGCCACGCCTGCACCGCGCAGAATGGCGCGCACTGGTCGGCGTCACTTCTGGTACCGACGTGCACACAGCACTGGGTGAGGCGCTCCTCGATCATGGTGGACATGTCCATGAACGGCTTCACCGTGATCCGCACGACCCGTTCCCCCAGCAGGGTCCGCAGCCGCTTGCGCCGGCCCGGCAGCGCCGAGGACGCCAGTGTCAGCAGGGTCGACATCCCCAGATCGCAGTTCTCACAGATGTTCTGCCACACCCGCCCGATCTCCGGATGCGACAGCGACGACTGTTCGGAGAGCAGACCGAGCAGCGACTCCCGCACGGCCAGGCGCAGTTCGGCGGGCAGCGCCGAGTCCGCGATCCGGTTCGACACCAGCCCCAACTGCTCCTTGAGCTGGTCGTGTCCGATCAGCGAGACCAGGGACCGCCACTGTCCGGCATCGTCACGCAGCAGGTAGCCCACCGAACAGCAGTGGGGGTGCGAGCACGGCAGGGCGGTGAGGTCACGCCAGGTGACCTCACCGTCGGTCTGGGGGCCGAGCCTGCGCAGCACACCGGTGTGGGTGAGCCGGTTCATCGGATCGAGCGCACCCGAACGCCCCGAACCGAATTGGGGCTGGATGGATACCCCGCCGACGAACGGCGTGTCCATCGCGGTGCGCACTACCGCGCCGATCTCGTCGTCGTTCACGCCGAGCGCGACCGTCATCACCAGCGTGGTGAAGATGCCCGCCGACGAGAGCCGCTCCAGCGCTCGAGTTTTGCGCAGCCGCAGATCGCCGCCGCGATGGTGGCGTGAGGCCTCCGCCGACACACCGTCGTATTGCAGGTACACCTCGACCCGGTCGCGATGGTCACACAGCAGCGCCATCAGCTCGTCGTCGACGGCGATCCGCAAGCCGTTGGTATTGAGCAGGATTCGGGTGATCGGCCGGGCGGTGAGTTCGCCGAGCAGCCGGGACAGGCGGGGGTGCAGGGTCGGTTCGCCGCCGCTGAGCATCAGCACATCGAGCTTGCCGTTCTCCCGTGCCAGCCGCTGGTCGACATTGGCGAGCACGTCCTCGACCGCCACCACGCCGCGCAGATCCGGAGACGAGTCGGCGAAACACGTGGGGCAGCGCAGATTGCAGCTGTCGATGATGTCTTCGAGCAGGATGCAGGTGTGCTGGGTCTGCATCTCCGGGAGGCCACGCAGGTAGGCCGACGGCACCGGGTCGAAGTTGCCCGCCACGTCGGGCAGGTGTGCCTTGGTCGGCGCTGTCCACTGCTCGAGATAGGACAGGATCTCGGGGTCCTCGTCGTACAGGGTGCGCACCATGCCGTGCCGGGCGCACCCGCGTTCCAGGAACACCTGGCCGTCCCGCTCGGCCAGCCAGCCCGACAGGCGCGTCACCTCGGCCAGCGGACGTTCCGGGTCCTCGTCGTGACAGTGCGGGCAGAACGCGGTGACATAGCGCAGGATCCGGTCGCCGCGCAGCGGCATGCCGGTCATCGCGCCATCCCGAACATGGAGGTGTACAGCTCGGGATTGATGGCGGTGCACAGTCCCGCCGTGCACACCGTCACCAAGGACCACCCGATCATCAGACCCATCCCGAATCCCTTGGGCATGGGGCGTTTGCGCCGGATCAGCAGCCAGCCACCGCCGAAGGCCGAACCCGCGCTCACCACCGCGGTCAGGGCGAGCAGCGCCTGGACCACGGTCCCGTCGTTCGACGACACGGCAATCAGGAACACGACGAACCCGACGATCGCGTTCACCACGATGAACGTCGTCGCCCCGGCCAGCGCCATCGCCGCGACCTGACCGCCCTGCCCCGGCGGCTTCCCGCCCGGCGGTGGCACGTTCGGTGGCGGAGGTGGCATGTTCGGTGGCGGTCCAGGGGGAAGGCTCATGCCGCGACCTTTCGTCGAAGTACACCGTCGTAGTTCCCACGCCGGTAACCGATCGTCCAGCGCACCGCGACCAGGACCAGTCCGGGCAGCAGGAACCATTGCGGGCGGGTCAGATCGAGCCACACCGTGTCGTTCGCGCGGGTGAACTCGACCAGGAACCGGAAGATCGCGTACGCCCCGACATAGAGGGTGAACAGCTCTCCCGGAGTGGTGATCCGATCCCGCAACCACCACAGCCCGGCGAAAGCCGCGAGCTGGAACGCGATCTCGTAGGCGAACCTCGGGTGCATCGCCGCGCCCGTGGCACAGCCGGGACATTGCGGCACGGTGCCGGGTGCGTGAATCCCCCACGGCAGCTCGGTGGGACGACCCGGCGCCTCGGTGAGCAGACAGCCGACGCGACCCACCGCCATGCCGAGGGCGACCGCGGGCGCGAACAGGTCACCGGTTCGTTCCCGGTAGCCGATGATCCGCTTCGCCACCAGCACCCCGACATACGCGCCGAGCAGCCCGCCCAGCACACTGCGCGCACCGAACATCCAGCTCTCGACCGGATCGAGCGTCTCCGCCAGACTCGACAACCGCATCCCGATCGCGCCGCCGACCAGGGCACCGGTCACCGCGACCAGCGACTCCTCCCGCAGCGCGTCACGGCGCCTGCACTCGACCACGAAGACCACCGCCGCCACGGCCACCCCGAGGGCGACGAAGAACCCGTGTGTCGGGATCCCCCACATCAGCTGCGGCACCATGGCGAAAGGTTAGCCGTCCACACCGAGCCGGCGCGTGAGTGAAACTACGTAAGTCCACAGTCCCAGACGGATCGTCTCTGAATCTCGAGGCGGTGCTGAGTGTTTCGTTTAGAATGGATGCCGGGTGAGATCCTCGGTCACCCGGTGCCGATTCTCGAGCACCAGCGTGAGTCATGCCAATAGTTCTGAAGTCATGCAGGGGGTCAACCATGTCGACAGCTGTCGATTTCGCCGCCCGTCGCAGCGATCCCGCCGCGAGCGCGGCAGCGGGGACCGCGGCGGGACACACCGAACGCACCCCGAGACACCCCAG
>NZ_JBHXMY010000569.1:0-3717 GCF_042720195.1 Nocardia sp. NPDC058497
GTTGCTGACAATGCTCGGCCAGGCGCACACCGCCGGGGTGGCTGTCGACTGGGCACAGTTGTTCACCGACCGACAAACGCCACGAATCACCCTGCCCACCTATGCCTTCGAACATCGGCGGTACTGGCTCGAACCCAGCCTCGCGGAGCCCAGGAATGCGTCGGAACACCCGCTGCTCACCGATGTGGTGCGAGTGGCCGACCGCGACGAGTGGCTGTTCACGGGACGGATTTCGCCGCGCACCCAGGCATGGATCGCCGACCACACCATCTACGGTGTGGTGCTCGTCCCGAGTGCCGCGCTCATGGAGATGCTGCTGGTCGCGGGTCGGCGGATCGGATGCGACGCCGTCGAAGAGCTCACCCTCGCGGCGCCGATCCTTCCTCCGGCGGACGGCGATGTCGAACTGCAGGTACTGGTGCGGGAACCGGCCCCCACGGGACGTCGATCGTTCACGTTCCACTCTCGCCCTGCCGGCGCCGCCGACAGCGAGTGGACGCGCAACGCCAGTGGCGTATTGAGCGGTCAACAGCTGATCGATATCGGACTCGTCGACATGCTGCGAAACGAGCCGTGGCCGCCGGTCGACGCCGAACCTGTCGACACCCACTGGATTCCGGACCAGGTGGCACGTGTCGCCGGACTGGAATACGGCGCTTCGTTCATCGGCGTCGACGCCGCATGGCGCCGTGGTGACACGGTGTTCTCCGAGGTCACCCTGAACCAGGAGATTCCGGCCACCGGGTTCCAGCTGCATCCGGCGCTCTTCGACATGGTGACGCATGCCGGACTTGTCTGTTTGGTGTGGCCCGACGCCAAGCGCAACCCCGCTGAGGTCGAGCTCCCGTTCCAGTGGGGCGCGACGCAATTCCACGCCACGTCCAAGGTCACGACGTTGCGGGTGCTGGCCATCCAGCGCGGCAGTGACGCGATCAGTGTCGTGGCGGTCGACCGGGACGGAACACCGGTGCTCTCGATCGACGAAGTGGCCATGCGCTCCTACGACGTGCGGCAGTTCCGCGCCGATCCGGCGGGTAGACGTGCGGCGCGGTATGGGTTGGGCTGGGTGCAGGCCGGGATGCCTGACGAACTCACCCCGATCGGGAGCGCGGCCGTACTCGGCGGCGCGCACGTGCCCGGAATCGATGAGCGGTATCCGGATCTGGCGGCGCTCGCTGCGGCCGCGACCGTCCCGGATGTTGTCGTCTGGCCCGAAGCCGCTGCACTGCACAATGATTCGCAAAGATCCGCGCGTGACCGGGTGCATGCCGCCCTGTCCCTGGTGCGAGGCTGGCTGGCCGACGAGCGATACGCGCGGTCTCGGCTGGTTGTGGTGACCAGACGTGCGGCGGCCCTGCCCGATGAGGCGCCGAATACCGCATCGGCCGCGATATGGGGGCTGCTTGGTAGCGGGCAGACCGAATATCCGGAGCGGATCGTGCTGGTGGACGCCGACGAATCCTTTGGCGCGCAGCCTATTTCGGCGAACACGATCCGAGCCGCGATCGCGACCGGAGAGCCGCGGGTGGCAGTGCGCGGCGATCGCATCCTGGCACCGCGGCTGGAGGCGGTGACAACCTCGGCGGCCGAGAACATATCGTTCGGGTCCGGGACAGTTCTGATCACCGGCGGGACCGGGGGATTGGGCGCGCTGGTGGCCCAGCACTTGGTCACCGCGCACGGTGTGCGGCAACTACTGCTGATGTCTCGCCATGGCGAGCGGGCGGACGGCGCGGCGGAACTCGCGACGGAGCTGTCCCGGCTCGGCGCCGCGGTGCGGGTCGCCGCCTGCGATGTCACCGACCGCGGCGCGCTTCGGGATCTGCTGTCGGGCATTCCCGCGGAGCACCCACTCACCGGAGTCGTCCACACCGCGGGCGTGCTCGACGACGCGACGTTCCGCACGCTCACCAGCGATCAGGTCGATCGGGTGTTCGCTCCCAAAGCCGATGGCGCGTGGAATCTGCACGAGCTCACTCGCGACATGAATCTGTCCGCGTTCGTGATGTTCTCCTCGATCGCCGGAATGATCGGTTCCGCGGGGCAAGCGAATTACGCTGCCGCGAACAGCTTCCTGGACGCCCTGGCGAGGCACCGCCGCGCCGAAAGACTTCCGGCGCACGCACTCGCCTGGGGTCCGTGGCAGCCCGACATCGGTATGACCGGTGCTCTGGATCGCACCGCCATGAAGCGGCTGGAGCGATTGGGGCTGGCCCCGCTCGACCGCACCGACGGCCTGCGGTTGTTCGATGAATCGCTGACCACGGCCGAACCGGTGACCGCGTTGTTGCGGCTGGATACCGACACACTGCGCCTGGAAGCGCAGACCGGTCCGGTACCGGCAGTGCTGCGCGGTTTCGTTCGCACGCGCGGCCGGTCGGCCACGACATCGAGCGCTGAACCTTCGCTCGGCGAGCGTCTGCACGGTGTGGCGGAGGCGAAGCGACGTGGAGTCGTCCTTGACCTGGTGCGGCAACACGTGGCGGCGGTGCTGGGTTACGGGTCGGCCGACGACATCGGCCCGGAACGCGGCTTCAACGAACTCGGCTTCGACTCTCTGGGCGGAGTCGAGTTCCGAAACCGGCTTTCGACGGTGACGGGGCTGTCGCTGCCCTCGACCCTGGTATTCGACTACCCCACCGCGGGAGACGTCGCCGACTACCTGCTGGCACAGACCGTAATGCCGGCGCCGGCGCAACCGACGTCCGCGGCGCCCGACGACATCGCGCTGCTCGAGGTTCTGCTCGAGCGGATCATCGCCAACGGCAGCGACAACGACGAGACCGTCGCCGGATTGCGGGGTGTCGACGAGCGCCTGCGCACCTACCTGGGCAAGTGGTCGGACAGTGCCGACAACGATCTCGAATTCTATTCCGACAGCGAACTTTTGGATCTGATCGACGAGGAGTTTGGCCCAGCATGAGCAATCCCGGCAACAGCAACGAGGAACGTCTCAGCCGGTATCTGCGCAAGCTCACCGGCGACCTCCGCGCCGCCAACAAGCGCATTGCGCACATGGAAGAGCGTGCCACCGAACCGATCGCGATCGTCGGCATGAGCTGTCGATATCCAGGCGGTGTCGAAACTCCGGCACAGCTGTGGGATTTGGTCGCTTCCGGTACCGACGCCGTCGGTCCTTTTCCGTCGGACCGCGGCTGGGACCTCGAGCGTCTGTTCGACAGCGACCCCGAAACGCCGGGGACTGTCTACGTCCGCGAAGGTGGATTCCTCTATGACGCGGGTGATTTCGACGCGGGATTCTTCGGAATCGGTCCACGTGCGGCCGCGTCGATGGATCCACAGCAGCGCCTGTTCCTGGAAGCGGCATGGGAGGCATTGGAGGACGCCGGTATCGATCCGGTGACGCTGCGCGGCAGCGACACCGGTGTATACGCCGGCGTGATCCACACCGACTACGGCCCCCGCGTGGGTTCGCCGGGCCTGACCGCGGAGGCGGAAGGTCATGCCTACCTGGGTGTTTCGGCCAGTATCGTCTCCGGGCACGTCGCTTTCACCTTCGGTCTCAAAGGTCCGGCGATCTCGGTGGACACCGCGTGCTCCTCGTCGTTGGTCGCCCTGCACCTCGCCTGTCAGGCGTTGCGTCAGGGCGAGACCTCGCTCGCGCTGGTCGGCGGGGTCACCGTCATGTCCGACCCCACCCAGCTGATCGCATGGAGTCGGCAGCGTGGGCTGTCCCCGGACGCACGGTGCAAGGCC
>NZ_JBHXMY010000570.1:0-3714 GCF_042720195.1 Nocardia sp. NPDC058497
CTGTACGGCTTGGGCGAAGCACAGCCAGTTGTCCGGGAAGATCCACGGCGCCCAGATCTCGCCGTAGGGTCCGTTGCCGACCACGTTGTTGAACTGGCGCAACGCGACCGGGGTGATCTCGTAGAGCCGGTCCAGGTTCTCCTTGTTCTTGGTCAACCCGTCGGCCATGGTGTTGAGGTTCTGGATCAGCGGACCCAGCTCGCCGTTGTTCTCGATGCCCATGTCCTGCAGCAGTTTCGACATCGCGGCGACATTGTCGAGCAGCTGGGTGAGCAGGGTCTGGCGCTGCTGGACGGCGGCGCCGATGGCCTCGCCCCTGGTCAACAGCAGGAGCACGCTGTTGCGATTGTCTGAGACGAGCTGGGAGACCTGGTCCATGCTCTTCAGCAACGTGTCGACCTCATCGCGCCTGCTGTTGATCACCTGGGCCAGCGCGCCGATGCTGTCGAGTGCCTGCACCGCCAGGGCGGGTGAGTCGCCGAGCTGGGTGTTGAGCACATCGAGGGCGGTGCGCAGCTTGTTCGCGTCGATGCGTTCGATGCGCTCGAACGAGGAGGTGTATTTCGGGTCCTGGATCACCTTGCTCAGGTTGTAGGGCACCGAGGTGTTCTCCAGTGCGATCCTGTTGCTGGGCAGCCCTTTTCCGTTGCCGGGGTGCAGGTCCACGTGCAGCCGCCCGAGGATGGTCGACATCTTGATCGCGGCGCGCGCGTCGGGGCCGAGGCGGATGTCGCCGCGGATCCGCAGCGCGACCTCGACCTTGTCGTTGACCAGCCGCACCGCCTGAACCGCGCCGACCTCGATACCGGCGATGTCGACCGTCGCACCTGCCCGCAAGCCCGCTGCCTGCGCGAACTCGGCATCGATCGTCTTGTCGCCCAGCCGGACCTGGGCGAGCAGGCTCGAGCCGCCCAGCAACAGCAGTACCGCCAGCGCGGCGGACAGGCCGAGTCGCAGGTACCTGTTGCGCCGCCAGAACTCCGGAACACGGGGCCGCCTCATCGGCACACCCCCGACTGCGAGTTGCCGCCGACCTGCGAGAACAGGCCTTCGGGCAGCACCACTCCCCAGAGCGAGATATCCAGTCGGCAGATGTAGGCGTTGCCGTAGGTGCCGTAGCTGGTGAAGCGGGCGACACCATTGAGGAAGTCGGGCAGCTCGACGGCGCCACGATCCAAGGCCGCTCCGTTGTACAGCAGCATCATCACACCGGTCGTGGCGTCGCGCTGGGCGGCGCCCATGCCGGGTTTGACCTGGCCGATCAGCGAGACCAGCGAGTTCGTCGCTCCCGCAACGCGTTCCACGGAACTCTTCAACGACTGCCCTTCGGCGTACAACCCGTCCATCAGGCTGCGGGTCTGGGTGATCAGGGTTTCCAGCTCGCCGCTGCGCTTGGCCAGCCCGGCGAGCACAGAGCTGAGATTGCTCAGGACATCGCCCAGGATCTGGTCGCGCTCACCGAAGGTGCTCGCCAGCTGGGCGGCCTGGGTGATCAGCGCCGCCAGCGACACCTCGTTGCCCTGGAGCGCCTGGATGAGCGTTTCCGACAGCGAGTTGATCTGGTCGGGTTGCAGCACGCTGAACAGCGGCTCGAACCCGGACAACAGTGTCGAGACGTCGAACGAGGGCTCGGTGCGGTCGAGCGGAATCTGGGAGCCGACGGGTACCACGGTGCCCGCGCCGTCGCCAGGAGCCAGAGCGATGTAGCGCTGCCCGATGAGATTTTGGTACCGGACAAGGGCTTTCGTCGTATCGGTCAGATGCTGACGTGCTTCGATACGGAAGTCGACCTTGGCCGTGTACTCGGGGGTGAAGTCGATCTTGTCGACGCGTCCGACCCGCACACCGGCCATGCGCACGTCGTCGCCCACCCGCAGCCCGAGGACGTCGGTGAACACCGCGGAGTACGTGCTGGTGTTGCCGGGGACACTGCGTTGCAGGGTCGACCAGATCGTGTAGGTGAGCACGGTGGTCAGCACGACGAAGAAGCTGAAACCGACCAGTGGCTTGGTGTATTTCACTGGCGCAGGCCACCTTCGGTGTCGGGGACGAGGGGGACGGTGCCGATGATCGAGCCGAGCAGCAGCAGTTGGGTGAAGTTCGGTCGCCCGCCGACCAGCGCGGACACCGCGGCCACGCCGGTGAGGCTGCGCGGTTGCGCGGCCTGCGGCTGATCGGTCGCCGCCGCGGGCGCGGTGATCCCGGGGATGGCGGGCAAACCGGGAATCGCGGGCAGCCCAGGAAGGGTGGGCACCGAGATGTTCGGCAGCGCGGGCAGTCCCGGCACCGACGGCAGCACCGGTGCGGGACCGGCCGCCTCGAGGCGCTGCGGCAGCATCTGCGCCGGGTATTCCTGCGGGGGCGCGACGTCGGGCACGGTCGGTCCGCCACACCGCGGTCCGGTCATCTCGCCGTAGCGCGGGCAATCCTCGGCGGTGTACTGCTGGAACGGGGTGAACGACACATCCATCCGCCACGCCATCTGCTTGCGTGGACCGAAGGTGAAGGTCTGCTGCAGTTTGCGCAGCGACACGTTGAGATTGGCCGCGGCGGACTGGAGCGCACCGGGATCCTTGGCGATGCCGCCGAGCAGCCCGTCCAGTCCGGAGACCAGCTCCTTGCCGGAATCGGGGTTGGCGGCGAAGAGACTGTTCACGGCCTCGACCGCGGAATTGCCCTGGGTGAGCAGCTCGACCAGCTGGGTCCGGTGTTCGTTGAGGGTGCGCGCGGAGATCACCGAGTCCGCCAGTACGCCGACCAGCTCGGGCGCCGACTGGCTCAGCGCGGTGGCGGCCTGCCCGAAATTGCTGAGCAGATCACCGATTTCGGGAATCTGGTGGATCGTGGTGAGCCAGGTGTCGAGCCGCTCCACTGTCGAGCCCGGTACCCGGGCGCTCGGATCGAGGGCCGCGGACAGCGTGGCCAGCACACGCCCGAGCTTCTCCGGCTGGATGGTGGCCAGCACATCGCGCAGGGTATTGAGCGTGGACTGCAGCCGGATCGTCTCGGCGCTGGTGTCCTGATGGATGGTGTGCCCGCCGCGCAGAGTTCCGGTGGCGGCGCCGTTGTCGACCAGCTGGATCGAGGAGACGCCGAAGATATTGTCCGGCACGACGCGCGCGGTCACCGTATCCGGAATCATCTCGGCGATACCGGGTTTCAGCTCGAAGGTGGCGTGCTGGCGTTCGCCCTTGGCGACCATCGCCACGTCACCGACCACGCCGACGACCATGCCGCGATACTTCACGTCGGCGCGCTGCGGCAGTCCGTCGCCGGTGCTGGTCAGCTCGGCGCCGACCACCACCGTGTCTTCGAACTCGCCGTTGTAGCGCAGACCGAGCAGATACAGCGCGGCCGCGACGGCGGACACCATGGCCAGGCCCGCGACGGTCAGCTGACGACCGGTCGGCCCGCGGCCACTGGGATCGAGAATCATCCGATCGACCTATCCCGAGATCCGGAATCCGGGGTCGATGCCCCAGATCGCAAGGGTGAGAAAAAGATTGGTGAAGACCATCACGACGATGACCATCTTGATCGCGCGTCCCGCCGCGACCCCGACACCTTCGGGGCCACCGGAGGCCACGAAGCCGTAGTAGCACTGGATGAAGGCGGCGATCAGGACGAACACCACCACCTTGAACAGGGAGAAGAACACGTCGCCGCCGACCAGGAACTGGAAGAAGTAGTGGTCGTAGGTGCCCGCGGTGGTGC
>NZ_JBHXMY010000571.1:0-3709 GCF_042720195.1 Nocardia sp. NPDC058497
CGAGACAGGGGGGTATGCTGGGGGAACAGCGATCCGTGAAAGGGATGTGTCATGGTTGGTAACGAAGAGACTATCGCCCAGGTGCTCAACCGCCTGCGCCGCGCCCACGGCCAGCTGGCCGGGGTGATCTCCATGATCGAACAGGGCCGCGACTGCAAAGACGTGGTCACCCAGCTCGCCGCGGTCTCGCGCGCCCTCGATCGCGCCGGATTCAAGATCGTCGCCACGGGCCTGCGCGAATGCCTCACCGGCGACACCGCCGACGGTTCCGAGCCCATGACCGAAGCCGAACTCGAGAAACTCTTCCTCGCTCTCGCCTGACCAGCAGGCGGCGCGCCGAACAAAGATCGGAGCCGATCCATGCCGAACCTTCCCAGACATCGGGGCTGGTCCATCGCGCGCGTCGTACCGCTGCTGGCCGGAACCTTGGTGCTGATCACCACGATGCTGGCCGTAGCGTTCTCGCCGTGGTGGCTGATCGTTACCGGCTTCGTCGGCGCGAACCTGCTGCTCTACGGTGCCGCCGGCTGGTGCCCGGCGACGCTACTACTGCGGCGGATGGGCGTGCCCGCCGAGCCGTCCGCGTGCGCACCGTCCCAGCCGTGACCTTCCTCGAGCATTCCCGAACCACGTAGAAAGCAGACGACTCGTGAAACTGGCACTGACCACCACCCTGCGCGTCCACAGCTTCGACGAGGCCGTCGAGCTGACCCGAAAGGCGCTGTCAGATCAAGGATTCGGCGTGCTCACCGATATCGACATGCAGGCGACGGTGCAGGCGAAACTAGGCGAGCATATGGAGGACTACCGCATCCTCGGAGCCTGCAATCCACCGCTGGCCCACCGCGCGGTCGGCGTGAACCGCCAACTCGGACTGCTGCTGCCCTGCAACGTGGTAGTCCGCCGCGACCCCGAAGCCGACGACCTCGTCATCGTCGAAGCCATCAACCCGAACCTGATGGTCCAACTCACCGGCGAACCAGCCCTCGAACCCATCGCCGCCGAAGCCACCACCAGGCTGGGCGCAGCCATCGAATCACTGCGCGATCGTTGAACGCCAACTCGACCTAGGCCGACGTGAGGTCGGGGTGGACCGCCGTTCGCCTGTCCGCACGATCGGGCAGGGCAACGAACGGTTCGGCGCCGGCCTCAATTGTCCGTGACGGGCGCGATCAGTCCATCGAGGAGTGCACGGGTCAACCCGGCTGCCTGAGCGCGGCTGCGGGCCAGGTCGTCGGATTCGGCGATGGTGAGCGACATTTCGGTGAGCGCACCATAGATGGCGCTGGCAAGTAGTTCGGGCGGGTACGGCTGGATTCGACCGGCCTCGAGCAGCGCCTGGGCGCCTGACACAACCAGGCCGCCGAGGTGGCGCTGGTCGATTTCACGCCAGCGCTGCCAGCCCAGCGCGATGGGCCCTTGCAGCAGCACGACGTGGCGGTAGACAGGCTCGGTGCAGACGTCGAGGAAGGCCTCCATGGCCCGTTCGAGAAGCTCCATCGGATCGGTCGAGGAGTCGATCGCGGCTCGGATGCGTTGCGCCGCTCGTTGCTGGAGATCGTCGACAACCGCATCGAACAGTCCCTTCTTGCCGTCGAAGTGGTGATACAACGCGCCGCGGGTCAGGCCGGCGGCCCGGACCAGTTCCTCGGCCGACAGACCGGCGTAATCGAGTTCGGCGAACAGGCGAGCCCCGGTCTCGAGAAGAGTCTGCCGGGTGTTCTCGACATGCTTGTCACGCAAAGACTCCATACGCTATGTTTAGCACATACAGTGTGTATGACAGATACGCTGCGAATGGCGGAGGCGATGAGTATGGACAAGTCGGTGGACGTCGTGATCGTCGGCGCCGGTACCGCAGGCCTGGTCGCAGCCCGTGACCTGGTGCGCAGCGGATCCGAGGTGCTGGTACTCGAGGCGCGGGACCGGGTGGGCGGCCGCCTGCTCAACGCCGAACTGCCCGGTGGCTCGCCGATCGAGGTCGGCGGCCAGTGGGTCGGCCCAACCCAGCATCAGGTGATGGCCCTGATCGAGGAGCTGGGCCTGCGGACCTATCCCACCCACCACGCCGGGCGTCACATCGCCGAGGTGGGCCGCTCGCGCTCGGAGTACACCGGCCGCATTCCCCGGGCGAACCCGCTGACGCTGCTCGACATCGCCCAGACCCAGCTGCGGCTGGACCGATTGGCGAGCAAGGTCGTCCGGACCGAGCCGTGGGAGTACGAGCAGGCCGAGTCCCTGGACGCGCAGACCTTCGACACCTGGCTGCGTAACCACGCCCACACCACCGACGGGCGAGCCTTCTTCCGATTGATCACCGAGGCCGTATTCGCCACCGGACCGGAGGACATGTCGGCGCTGTGGGCGAACGTCTACATCGGCGCCGCCGGCGGGCTCGACGCGCTGATCAACGTCGCCGAGGGCGCCCAGCAGGACCGGGTCGTGGGTGGCACCCAGACCATCGCGCTGGCCATGGCCCAGGAACTCGGGGACCGGATCGTCCTCAACAGCCCGGTAACCGAAATCGATGGGGACGACACCGGAGTGCGAGTCCGCGCCGACGGTGTGACGGTGCGTGCGCGCCGCGCTGTGATCGCGGTGCCGCCGCCGCTGGTCGCCCGGATCCGGTTCACCCCGGGCCTGCCCGGTGATCGGGACCAGCTCGTGCAGCGGATGCCGATGGGCCGGGTGATCAAGGTCAATGTCGCCTACGACGAACCGTTCTGGCGGGCCGAGGGCTGGTCCGGTCAGGCCAACAGCGACCGGCGAGCCCTGGGCACCGTCTTCGACAACACTCCCTTCGACGGTGCCCCCGGCGTACTCGTCGGATTCCTCGAAGGCCGCCACGCCGACGCCGGCGCCCGGCTGACCTCGGCCGACCGCCGCGCAAGGGTACTCGAGGATTTGGCCGGGTACTTCGGCCCGCGGGCGCGCAAACCCATCGACTACATCGAAAAGGACTGGGCCGAAGAGGAATACAGCCGTGGCTGCTACGGCGCATTCACCACCCCCGGCACCCTGACCCGCTTCGGACCCGCACTGCGCCGCCCCACCGGCCCGCTGCACTGGGCAGGCACCGAAACCGCCACCCGCTGGCCCGGTTACATCGACGGTGCCGCCGAGTCCGGCCACCGCGTCGCCATGGAGATCAACAGCGCCCTGACTACCGCTGTGGCGAACAAATGACAGCTACCGCCGATTCCGTTGCTCGCGCGCGGATAGGCCATCATGGCGCAGCAGCACCGCGACCGAACTCTAGTTTTGGACAGGGCGGTCTCGTCCGCCCGGAAAGGCAGACATGAGCAGCGAAGACTCTACGCATACTGAGGCACCCTCGGGTTCGGCCCCGACCACCACAACCGTGGCTGTAATCGGGGCAGGATTGGCAGGACTGACAGCGGCCCGCGCCCTGCACCGGGCAGGTGTCGATGTGCTCGTGCTCGAGGCCGCCGACCGGTCGGGCGGGCGCGCGATGAGCGAAACCACCGCGCTGGGGTCACGGGTGGATCTGGGCGGGCAGTGGATCGGCCACGACCATCACCGCCTCTCCGCGTTGGCCACCGAGCTCGGTGCCACCCGGTTCCGGATGAACACCACCCTGCTGCCGACCATCCTCGACGGCGCTCGCCCGGGACCCCCGGGCGCGGCGGCGACGCGGGGGGTGTCGTATACACAAATACCAGCCCCCGAGACCGTAATTCAAGTGGGT
>NZ_JBHXMY010000572.1:0-3709 GCF_042720195.1 Nocardia sp. NPDC058497
TTCGTAGGGCGAGCTGATGCCGGTGAATCCGGGCAGCTCACCGGCCCGAGCTTTGGCGTAGAGGCCCTTGGGGTCGCGCCGTTCGCATTCCGGCAGCGGCGTGTCGACGAAGACCTCGTGGAAGGGCAACGTCCGCTCGGCGTGCGTGGTGCGCGCGCGGGCACGCTGCTCGGCGAACGGGCTGATCACCGACACGATGGCGACCGCACCCGAATCGGCGAACAAGGCCGCGACTTCCGCGACCCGGCGCACATTCTCGTCCCGGTCGGCGGGGGAGAAGCCGAGACCGGCGTTGAGGCCGTGCCGGAGGTTGTCACCGTCGAGCAGGTAGGCCGCGCGACCCGCCGCGACCAGCTGGCGTTCCACCTCGACCGCGATCGTCGACTTCCCCGAGCCCGACAGGCCGGTCAGCCAGATCGTGGCGCCGGAATGCGCGCGATCGTCGCGGGTCACCGCCGAGCGGTGCCAGACCACCGTCGCCGGTGCGGCGTGCGCCCCGGTGTCGCGTCCGGTGACCATGCCCGCGGCGACCGTCTGATCGGTCACCGGGTCGATCAGGATGAAACTGCCGGTGCGCCGGTTCTCCCGGTACGGATCGAACAGCAGCGGCTGCCTGCTGCGCAGCCGGACCCGGGCGATGTCGTTGAGCGACAACGCTTCCACGTCCTCGATTCGGTGCAACGTGTTGACGTCGAGCTGGTATTCGATGGCGGTGACTTCCGCAGGCGAGGTTTGCGCCGCGGTGCGCACCAGATACCGTGCGCCCTCGCGCAACTGCGTGGTCTCGGAGAACCAGCACACCATCGCGTCCAGGTCCGCGCCTTGTTGCGGGCGATTACCCGGCCTGGCCAGCAGATCGCCACGACCGATGTCGATCTCGTCGTCGAGTGTCAGCGAGATCGCCATGCCGGTGAACGCCTCGTCGACCTTGGTCCCGCCCGGCCCCCAGATCTCGCGCACCCGCGAGGAATGCCCGGCGGGCAGCACCACCACCTCATCACCCGGCTTGAAGATGCCGCCGGCGACGGTGCCCGCGTAGCTGCGGTGATCGAGCCCCTGCTGAGCCCGGATGACGTACTGGATCGGCAGCCGCGCATCGATGAGGTTGCGGTCCGAGGCGATGTGCACGTCCTCGAGATGGCGCAATAACGGCGGCCCGGGATACCAGTCCATGTGCTCGGAGCCCTCGACGACATTGTCACCGAGGAGGGCCGAGACGGGCACGAAACTCAGGTCACCGACCGTCAATTTCGCGGCGAACGCGGCGAATTCGGTGCGGATCTCCTCGAACCGCTCCTGCGACCAGTCGACCAGATCCATCTTGTTCACGCACACCACCAGGTGCGGCACACCGAGCAGAGTGGCCAGGAAGGCGTGTCTGCGTGTCTGCTCGGACACCCCGGTGCGGGCATCGACCAGGATCAGCGCGAGGTCGGCGGTGGACGCGCCGGTGACCATATTGCGGGTGTACTGGACATGGCCCGGGGTGTCGGCGATGACGAACTTGCGCCGCGGCGTCGTCACATAGCGGTAGGCGACATCGATGGTGATGCCCTGCTCGCGCTCGGCGCGCAGGCCGTCGGTGACGAGGGCGAGATCGGCCGAGTCGCCGCCGCGTTCGGTGCTCACCCGCTCGATCGCGGCCAGCTGGTCGTCGAACAGCGACTTGGAGTCGTAGAGCAGCCTGCCGATGAGGGTCGACTTGCCGTCGTCGACGCTGCCCGCGGTCGCCAGGCGTAACAGGTTGCGGCTCATCAGAAGTAGCCCTCTCGCTTGCGGTCTTCCATGCCGGTCTCGGAGATCCGGTCGTGGGCGCGGGTGGCGCCGCGCTCGGTCAGCCGGGTGGCGGCGGTCTCGGCGATCACCTTCGCCGCGGTGTCCGCGTCGCTCTCGACGCACCCGGTGCAGGTGGCGTCACCGACGGTGCGGAAGCGCACCGTCGCCTCGAACGTGTGCTCACCTGGTTGCGGGGTGATGAATCGGCCTGCCGACAACAGCATGCCGTCGCGTTCGACGACCTGGCGCCGATGCGCGTAGTACAGCGTCGGCAGCTCGACGGCCTCGCGATCGATGTACTCCCAGATGTCGAGCTCGGTCCAGTTCGACAGCGGAAACACCCGGATGTGCTCGCCCTGCTGATGCCGCCCGTTGTAGAGGTTCCACACCTCGGGCCGCTGCGCCCGCGGATCCCACTCGCCGAAACGGTTACGGAAACTGAACACCCGCTCCTTGGCCCGCGCCTTCTCTTCGTCGCGGCGCGCGCCACCGAACACGGCGTCGAACCGGTGCTCACCGATCGCCCGCAGCAAGGTGGTGGTCTGCAACGGATTGCGGGTGCCGCCGGGGCGCTCCACCGAGCGGCCCGCGTCGATGTCGTCCTGGACCCACGCGACCAGCAGCCGCGCGCCGGTGCGGTCGGCGGTCCGGTCGCGGAACTCGATCACCTCGTCGAAATTGTGCCCGGTGTCCACGTGCAGCAGCGGAAACGGCAGCGGCGCAGGCCAGAAGGCCCGTCGCGCCAGGTGCAACAGCACTGCCGAATCCTTGCCACCGGAAAACAACAGCACCGGCCGCTCGAAGGTGGCCGCCACCTCCCGGAAGATGTGCACCGACTCGGCCTCCAAGGCCGCCAGGTGCGACAACTCGTACCCCGTCTGCACTGTTCACCCACTTCGTTCCGCTGCTCCGGCGGCCGAGGTTTCCGTCGCCAGGTTGCATTGTCGAATATTCGACGCTATTGTTCGATATTGTGACACCGACGATAAGCCGGGCAGAGCGCGCCGGTCAAGAGGCGACCGCTGATTCGGTGGGCGAAGTGGGCGCCGCGTCGCCGCCGACGCAGCGGGTCGTGAAGGTGCTCGAGCTGCTCTCGCGGCACCCGACCGACCGGCTGTCGCTGGCTCGAATCGTTCGCGAAGCTGGACTGTCCAGGGCCACCGCGCACGCGGTGCTCACCCAGCTCACCGCGGACGGCTGGACCGTGCGCGACGACGACGGCTGCTACGGCATCGGTCTGCGGCTGCTGACCGTCGCCCGCCGGGCCGAAGCGGCCTTCCCGTTGCGCCGCACCGCGGCGCAACACCTGCGCGCCCTGTTCGAACGCACCGGCGATCCGGTGTTCCTCGCCGAACGCGACGGGGACAGCATCGTGGTCACCGAGGTCGTCGGGAACCCGTCCGCCGGCTGGATCCGCCCGGGCCGCAGGCTCCCGCTCGCGCCGCCTGTCTGCCGTGAATTCGTCGCCTGGGCTCCCGAACCGGCCAGGCAGGCGTGGCTGGCGGCCGCCGATCCGGTCCACCGCGATCGGCTGGCCCGCGTCCTCGCCGAGATCCGTGCCCGCGGCTACTCGGTCGAACGACTCGTCGACGACTCGACACCGATGCTGGAAGTGCTGGCGGGACTGCGTGATTCACCGATCACCGCAGCGCTGCGCGCGCAACTGGGCTCGGTCATCACCGAGCTGATCACCATCGACTACCTGCCCGACGAGCTCGGGCCCGAGAACGCCGTCGTCACCCTCGCCGCGCCGGTGCGCGATGCGAGTGGCGCGGTGGTGGCCGCGGTTGTGAGCTGCCCCGACACCCGCTTGTCGGCAGCGGCGCTCAGCGAGCTCGGTTCCGCTACCGTCGGTGCCGCCGACCGGATCAGCGCGTTGTAGCCGACCGCCCGTCGAGGACGGTTCACCATTACGCTGACGGGTGAACCTCTG
>NZ_JBHXMY010000573.1:0-3697 GCF_042720195.1 Nocardia sp. NPDC058497
GGGGGTGGTGTTTTTTGTACTCGTCGAGCTTGTTGAGTCCGGTCAGCACGACCTTGCCGCCCTTGCCGACGGCATCGAAGCCGGCGCGGACGATCTCGGCGGTCATCAGATCGGGGATCAGGATCGCGGCGTCGGCGCCCTGTCCGCGGGTCAGGTCGTTGATCGTGGCCAGCGCTTCACCGGCGTCGGCGAAAGCGTGCGTGGCGCCGAGTTCGAGGGCTCGTTCGCGCTTGTTGTGCAGCGGGTCGACCGCGACCACGTAGCGTGCGCCAGCGAAGCGCGCTCCCTGCACCGCGTTGATACCGAGCCCGCCGATACCGAAGACGACCACGACATCGCCGGGCCGCTGAAGCGGGCGAGCATCGCCTACTCCCGTCGAGCACTCGAGCCCGGCGATCCGCTGCTGGTCGCCGGCCCACCGGGTTCCGGGCGTTCGCGCACAGCGCGCGAACACGCCACCGGGCAACCCGTCACCGTCCTGACCGCCGCCAACGCGCTGCTCGACGGCAGCGACGTGTTCGCCCGCGACTTCGCCGCACTGGTGCGCGCCCGGCAGGGAACCGTCTGCATCGACGGCCTTGACCTGTTGCCCGACGATCTGATCGATCTCGTCGCCACCCATGTCGCCGACCGGCAGGTGCCACGCGTCGTGCTGGTCACCGGAGCGGTGGAAACTCTCACCGGCCGCGCCGCCGCGCTGGCCGCGGAATGCGCCGACCGCGTCGAACTCGGCCCGCTGAGCAACCGCCGCGGCGAGATCCCGGCCCTGGTCGCGGCGATGGTGCGCGAAGCGGGCGCGGACAGCTCGCTGTACTTCACGCCGGGTGCGCTCGCGGCGCTGTCCGCGCACCACTGGCCCGGAAACCTCCGCGAACTGCGCGCGGTCGTCACCGAGGTCATCCGGCACCGGCGCACCGGCGCGGTCGTCCTCACCGACCTCCCCGAGGCCTACCGCACGCAGCAGCCGATCCGGCAACTGATGCCCATCGACCGCGCAGAACGCGATGTCATCGTCGAGGCCCTCCGCAAATTCGAGGGCAACAAGGTCAAAACAGCGCAGGCCCTGGGTATTTCGCGAACCACGCTCTACGCGAAGATGCGCGCGTTGCGCATCACCGTCTACTGACCGCACGGAGCCAGTCGAATCCATGGGCATGTGGCGATCAGCCATGCGCCAAGACGACGGCGGCGCTGAGCGCGAAGATCTCACACCGGCAACGTTCGTTCGTTCGTTACTGCGGTCGACGTAAATGATCTGGCGGTACCGACGAGTCGCGGCGATGATCACGTGATGTCTTACGCCCGTCGTATGCCATTCCGTGAGGTCGCCCGACAGGTCCGTCGATTTCATCGAGATCTCCTGCTCGACAGCGCCATCCAAGCTGGCGCAGGGATCGAAGCCGGGTGCAGGGCGAACCAGATGGTGGCGCCGAAGAATTCGCCGATTCGGCACTTCGCCCTGACTGCGATTGCGCGGACTGCTGTGTGCGGGACAGTCGTCCACCATGACGCGTTCGCCTCGCTCATCGCGCGGATCGAGGGGACATGCCTGCCCGACCACATTCCGACCGACGACTATGCGAGAAGATCGTGATGGCGGCTCGGGGTCCGTTGCGGAGCACGCCGTTTCGGTGGGTGTGGGGCGGGGAGACCGTCTCGATGGTCGGCGACGCCAGTTACGAAGTCGTGCTCGCGTTGCTGGTGCTCTCGGTGACCGGGTCGCCCGCGGCACTGGGCGTGGTGATGCTCGCCGTGACCGTCCCGCACGGGGCGCTGCTGCTGATCGGCGGTGCGATCACCGACCGGTTTTCGCCACGCACCATCATGCTGATCAGCCACCTCGTGCGTGGCAGCTTGCTGACCGTGCTGGCAGTCCTGGCAGCCGCCGACGCCGTGACCCTGTGGCACCTGCTCGTGATCGGCATCGTGATCGGCACCGCCGAGGCGTTCTTCCATCCGGCCGGCGCCAGCATCCTGCCCAGCCTGGTGAGCAGGGAAGACCTGCCGAGAGCGAACGCGCTGCTCGGAGCCGGTGAACAGGCTGCCAGACTGGCCGGTCCGGTGCTCGGCGGTCTGCTCATGGCGGTGGCCGGCGCGCCGATCGCGATCGGGTTCAACGCGTTGACCTTCCTGGTCGGCGCGGTGACCGTACTGGCCGCGCCGCGCCGCGAGGCCGAACCGGTCGAGCAGCTCTCCGCGAAGGCGGTGCTGCGGGAGATAGCCTCCGGGTTCGCCTACGCCCGCCGCAGTGTCGAGGTCCGCATCATCCTGCTGCTGGTCGGCGCCGCGACGCTGAGTTACAGCGGATTGTTCGGCGTCGGCCTGCCCACGCTGTCGCAGGACTTCGCCAACAGCTCCGTCGTGCTCGGCGCCATGCTGTCCGCGTGGGGGCTCGGCCAGCTGGCCGGCACCGTGTCCGCCGCCGCGTTCGGCCTGCCCCGGCGGTGGGGCGTGCTCATCGTCGCTATGACGATCGCCGAGGGCTGTTCGTTCGCGGTGCTCGGTTTCGTCCCGCACTACCTGATCGCGGTCGTGCTACTGGCCGTGCTGGGTTTCGGCGTCGCGTACTCGACCGACGTCGCGCTACCGACCTTCGTGCAAACCACCGCGCCGGAGACGATGCTCGGCCGAGTGAACAGCCTGATCGACTTACCCAGGGCCGTCCTCTCGCCACTGTCACTGGCAGTCTTCGGTTTCCTCGCCGCAGCCGGCATCCGCTGGGCCTTCCTCGCCGCCGCCGTCCCGATGCTGCTGGTCGGGATCGGCTTGGTGCTGAGCGGGCACGCAACGACACTGACCAGCGGTTCAGGCACGGATCCGGATCTGGACGGCCCGGCCGACCAGCCGGTCCCTCGAACGACCTGACCTCGCTATCCTCGGTCCGCTCTACGCCCGTTCGAAGATCGCATGGTCGTAGCACCAACATTGACAGCCGATCATCGTTATCGGCTTGTCGTAGTTGGCGATTCCGGAAAAAGTCCCCATCAGGCCCTCCGGTTTCACCAACCGCCTAAGGTGTGGGTGCGGCGTGGCCGCACAGTCAGATATGCGTGAACAGCGGCATTTCCGTGGCAAATTTCCACCGAATCGAAAGGCGCTGCATGGCAAAGGATTTGACACAACTCGAACTATTGACCGAGCTGGAGCCGGTAGTGGCGGTCAACATAGACCGGCACGCGGCCACGGCCAAGGACTGGTGTCCGCACGACTACGTTCCCTGGGACGAGGGCCGCAACTTCGCCGCGATGGGCGGCGAAGACTGGGAGCCTGGGCAGTCACAGCTCTCCGAGGTCGCCAAAGTCGCCATGATCACGAATCTGCTGACCGAGGACAACTTGCCTTCCTACCACCGCGTGATCGATGAGAACTTCTCTCGCGACGGTGCGTGGGGCACCTGGGTCGGCCGCTGGACCGCCGAGGAAAACCGCCACGCTATCGCCATGCGTGACTACCTCGTATGTACCCGCGCTGTCGATCCCGTCGCCTTGGAGAACGACCGCATGGTGCATTTGACCCGCGGTGTGCACGCGCCGGAGGGCTTCGGCGGGGTGCTCGATCAGGTCGCGTATGTGACATTTCAGGAGTTGGCTACCCGGGTCAGCCACCGCAGCACAGCACGAGTCTGCGACGATCCGATCGCCGGACGGATGCTGCAGCGCATCGCGGCCGACGAGAATCTCCATATGATGTTCTATCG
>NZ_JBHXMY010000574.1:0-3695 GCF_042720195.1 Nocardia sp. NPDC058497
CACCCCACTTCTCGGTGGTCTAATTGTCGGCCACCGCGGCCGCGTTCCCCACCCCCGTGTCGGCGGCGTTCGGCTCGTTCCACTTCGTCGACGGCTTCCTGCTGAACAATCAGCTCACCGACTTCGCCGCCGACCCGCTCGACCCGGACGGCACCCCGGTCGCCAACCGCCTGCAGCCCGGCAAGCGCCCGCGCAGCTCGATGGCCCCCACCCTGGTGTTCGACCGCGACGACGCGGGCAACCGCGGCGACCTCGCCCTGGTGACCGGTTCACCCGGCGGCGCGGTGATCATCCAGTTCGTCGTGAAGACCCTGGTCAACGTTCTGGATTGGGGCGTCGACCCGCAACAGGCGGTCTCCGGCGTCTCCTTCGGCGCGGGCAACACCCCCGTCACCGGCATCGGCGGCGAACACCCCGACATCAATGCCACCGACAACGGCGACCACGATCCCCTGGTCCAGCGCCTTCGCGCCATGGGCCACCAGGTCTCGGTAGCACCGCAGACCAGCGGCCTGAGCGCACTACAACGCGACGGCAAGGACGGCTGGACCGGCGGCGCCGACCCCCGCCGCGAAGGAGCGGTCCTCGGCGACACCCGCTAGCGGGTCAGTCCTGGTCGGACGAATATGTGGCGCCCAGTTCACGCAGGCGTTCGATGGCGTCGGCGGCATGGGCCTTGTCGTTGGAGCGGATCGCCAGCATCGGGACGTAGTCATCGTCGGCCAATTCGAGGCGAGCCCACGACTTGCGGTCAGGGAACGCGGCGCCGCGGATGTAGGCCCACGGATACTCGTGATCGCCGAGGATATTGCGGACCGAGACCCCCGCGGCGCCGGCGCGGACCCTGGGCCGGGTGAGCAGCAGGACCGCGGCCGCGCCGAGGACGCCGATCAGGATCATCCCGACCTGGTCGGCGACCCGGAAGTTCACCCCGGTCGAACCGGTGCGCAGCAGCAGACCACCGGCGGTGAAGAAGACGAGGATGACGATCGCGACGACCACCGCGGTCCGGATCGCGCGCCGCGGCCGCACCTCGAATTCCCAGGTCGCCCCGGGTTCGGATGCGCCCGCACCGCGCCGCCAGGTCCGCACCACCGGCACGGTCACGCCGATCGCAGGGCGCGCAGGGTGAGCGCGGCGTCCAGGGCGGCGGCGCAGGCCTGCTCGCCCTTGTCCTCGGAAGAACCGGGCAGCCCGGCGCGGTCACGCGCCTGCTCCTCGTCGTTGGTGGTCAGCACGCCGTTGGTGACCGGGGTCGCCGCATCCAGCGACACCCGGGTCAGCCCGGCGGTCACCGCGTCACACACGTACTCGAAATGCGGTGTGCCACCCCGGATCACGACACCGAGCGCGACGACGGCGTCGTGCGTGCGGGCCAGTTCCTGGGCGACCACCGGCAGTTCCATCGCACCGGCGCAGCGCACCACGGTCACCTGCTCGACGCCGGCTTCCTTGGCGACGCGCTGCGCGTTGGCGACGAGGGTGTCGCAGATCTCGGTGTGCCAGCGCGAGGCGACGATGCCGAGTTTGACGTCTTTGGCCTGTGCCAGCGCGAAGGACGGGACACCCGTGCCGCTCATCGTTGCTACCTTTCGGAAGTGGTGGTCACTGCGCGGTTTCGCCCAGATCCAGGTCGTCGAGGCCGATCAGGTCGTGGCCCATCCGATCCCGCTTGGTGCGCAGGTAGTGCAGGTTCTCGGCATTGGCGCGCAACGGCATCGGCACCCGCTCGGTGATCCGCAGCCCGTAGCCGTCCAGCCCGACGCGCTTGGCCGGGTTGTTGGTGAGCAGACGCATCGACCGGATCCCCAGGTCGACCAGAATCTGCGCGCCGGTGCCGTAGTCACGGGCATCGGCGGGCAGGCCGAGATCGAGATTGGCGTCGACGGTGTCGCGGCCGGTGTCCTGCAGCTGGTAGGCCTGCAGCTTGTGCATCAGGCCGATGCCGCGGCCCTCGTGCCCGCGCATGTAGAGCACGACACCGCGGCCCTCGGCGTCGACCATCTCCAGCGCCGCGTCCAGCTGCGGACCGCAGTCGCACCGCAGCGAACCGAAGACGTCGCCGGTCAGGCACTCCGAGTGCACGCGCACCAGCACGTCCTCGCCGTCGCCGATCTCACCGCGCACCAGCGCGACATGCTCGGCCTCGTCGAAGATGCTCTGGTAGCCGACGGCCTTGAAGTCACCGTGCGCCGTCGGGATCCGCGCCTCGGCCACCCGCACGACATGCTTCTCGTGCTTGCGCCGCCACGCGATCATGTCGGCGATCGAGATCATCGCCAGATCGTGCTCATCGGCGAAGACTCGCAGCTCGTCGGTGCGGGCCATGTGCCCGTCGTCCTTCTGGCTGACGATCTCGCAGATCACACCCGCCGGGCGCAGACCGGCCATCCTGGCCAGATCGACCGCGGCCTCGGTGTGGCCGGGACGGCGCAGCACGCCGCCGTCCTTGGCGCGCAGCGGCACCACGTGACCGGGCCGGGTGAACTCGTCGGCCTTGGCCTCGGCACTGGCCAGCAGCCGCATGGTGACCGCGCGGTCGGCGCCCGAGATGCCGGTCGTGATGCCCTCGCGGGCGTCGACCGAGACGGTGTAGGCGGTGCCGTGCTTGTCCTGGTTCATCGCGAAGGCGGGCGGCAGGCCGAGGCGATCGCAGTCGTCGCCGGTCAGCGGCACGCAGATGTAGCCGGAGGTGTAGCGGATCATGAACGCGACCAGCTCCGGCGTGGCCTTCTCGGCCGCGAAGATGAGATCGCCCTCGTTCTCCCGGTCCTCGTCGTCGACGACGACGACAGCCTTGCCGGCCGCGATATCGGCGACCGCGCGCTCGATGCTGTCCAACCTGGTCACGTCTGCTTGCTCCGTATTCTTGGCGGCTGGCGCCGCGTATTTCTCGGCCTCTCGGCCTCGATTCTTCCTACACAGTACGGCGTGCTCCAGGCGGTTTCGGTGCCGCCCGGGGCCGCGGTAGGTCAGCCTCGCTGGGCGAGTCGCTCCACGTACTTGGCGATCACGTCGACCTCGAGATTCACCGTGGTGCCGACGGGCGCGGTGCCCAGGACGGTCAGCGCCAGCGTGGTCGGGAT
This sequence comes from Nocardia sp. NPDC058497, assembly GCF_042720195.1. NCBI lineage: Bacteria > Bacillati > Actinomycetota > Actinomycetes > Mycobacteriales > Nocardiaceae > Nocardia > Nocardia sp. NPDC058497. The sequence continues at coordinate 3,087 of NZ_JBHXMY010000574.1, forward strand.
CAGCGAGACCTCGAACCAGTCGCGGTTGCCGTCGGCGGCGGGCTCGTCGGCGATGCCGAGGCCCGAGACGGTGAGGGAGACGCCGTCGACGGTGATCGAGCCCTTCTCCACCACATAGCGCGCGATCGCGTCGGGCAGCGAGATCCGGACGACCTCCCAGTTCTCCGACGGCGTCCGCGAGAGCACGGTGCCGGTGCCGTCGACGTGGCCCTGCACGAGGTGGCCGCCGAGGCGGCTGTCGATCGCGGCGGCGCGCTCGAGGTTGACGCGGGAGCCGGCGACCAGGGCGCCGATGCTCGACCGGTTCAGCGTCTCGGCCATGACGTCGACGGTGAAGCTGTCGCCGTCGATCACGTCGACGACGGTGAGGCAGACACCGTTGACGGCGATCGAATCGCCGTGCCCGGCATCGGAAGTCACCAGCTTGCCGCGGATCGTCAACCGGGCGGCGTCGGCCAGCTGTTCGGTGGCGACGATCTCGCCCAGCTCTTCGACGATCCCTGTGAACATGCCTGACTCCCTTGTCGCGTCATCTGTACCCGTTGGGCCCAACAGCAGGTGGGTGGCCGCTATTCCCGGCGGCACCCGCTCACCGCACAGCCTAGTGGC
>NZ_JBHXMY010000575.1:0-3691 GCF_042720195.1 Nocardia sp. NPDC058497
TTCGGAAATGCTGATTTCCACGCTGTTCGCACAGACCGGATTGTTCGCGGTCGGGGTGGCCACCGCGCGGTTACTCGAATGGTTCGGCCTCACTCCGGATATGGTCGCCGGACACTCCATCGGCGAGATTGTCGCCGCACATGTGGCCGGGGTGCTTTCGCTGCAGGACGCGGTGGTGCTGGTGGCCGCGCGGGCACGGTTGATGCAGGCCTTACCGCCCGGGGGTGCCATGGCCGCACTCACCGCGACAGAAGCCGAGGTGGCGGCCGTACTGTCGGAGTTGCCGGTGCCCTCAGTGGGTATCGCTGCGGTCAATGGTGTTCGCTCAGTGGTGATCTCGGGCTCGCAATCCGAGGTCGAGGCCGTCGCGGCGCGGCTCGCGGATGCGGGCCGGGTTCGGTGGTTGCAAGTATCGCACGCCTTCCACTCGCCCTCGATGGACCCGATGCTGGCCGAGTTCGCACAGCAGCTGGCAGGCCTCGAGTGGCGTGAACCCTCAATTCCGATCGTGTCGAATCTGTCCGGAGTGCAGGCGGATTCGTCGATGCTGTCACCGTCGTACTGGGTGTCGCATGTCCGCGAGTGTGTGCGTTTCGCCGACGGCATCCGAACACTTCACGAGTCCGGGGTATCGAGGTTCGTCGTGGCCGGTCCCGATGGCGGATTGACCGGATTGATCAGCGCCGCCGGGGACGAGGACACCTTCGATGCGGATGTGGTCGCGGTACTGGGCCGCAACCGCGCGGAGTCGGCGAGTCTGCTGACCGCCCTCGCAACCGTGGATTCCACCACAGGTGGCGAGACGGTCTCCTGGAAGCGGTTGTGGGAAAATACGTCTCGTCATCAAGTGCCGTTGCCGCTCTATCCGTTCCAGCGCCGTCCCTATTGGATCGAAGCGTCCGCGGCCGGCACGGTCGCACCAGGGCCGAACATGGTCGAGGAGCTCACCGCGCCAGAACAGCGATTGCTGGCTCTCGACTGGTTTGCGCAGGCCGATCCGGCCCCGCCAACGGTGCTGTCAGCGACTGAGTACTTCGTCACAGCCGAGAGCTTCATCGACTGGATCGCCGGCTGCTCCGCTGCTCCGGCCGTGGTCGTATTCGACTTGCGCGACTGGCCTGCCGGTACAGCGGTTGTGGATCGACTCCACCACGCCGCGCACGAGATGTTGACCGTGCTCCAGGCATGGCACGGTGAAACTCGCTTCGAGCACAGCACTTTGGTGGTTCTCACTCGGCACGCTGTGGCAGATGACGCGATCTCCGATGTCGCTGCCGCTGCCGTGTGGGGTTTGGTGAGATCGGCACAGTCGGAGGATCCGGGCCGGATCGTCCTCGCCGATATCGACAGCACGGTATCCGGTGCGACGCTGGAGGCGGTGCTCGCGCAGATCTTGACCTGCGGTGAACCGCAGGTCGTCATCCGTGACGGCGTCGCCCATCTGCCGCGAATGAACCGTCTGCCGGTCTCGGATCGCCGGTCGGTGCGGCGGGACTTCTCCGAGGGCACCGTCGTGATCACAGGTGGCACAGGCGGTTTGGGAGCACTGCTGGCGAGGCATTTGGTCAAAGCCCATGGCGTCCGATCCGTGCTGCTGGCATCCCGTCGTGGCCACGACGCACCCGGAACGAGAGACCTCCTCACGGAACTCACCGATGCTGGCGCACACACTGCGGTGATCGCCTGCGATGTTTCGACGAAAGCTGGGGTGCAGGATCTGCTCGCTTCGGTTCCGCTCGACGCGCCGTTGACAGGCGTGATCCACGCCGCGGGCGTACTCGACGACGGTGTGATCGCGACTCTCACCCCAGACCGGCTCGATACGGTTTTGAGTGCCAAAGCCGATGCGGCCTGGCAATTGCACGAGGCCATGAGCGCACTGGATCCTGCGCTGTTCGTCCTGTTCTCCTCCACCGCCGGCGTATTCGGCGTTGCGGGACAAGGCAATTACGCTGCGGCCAACACGTTTCTGGACGCACTCGCCGAGTACCGGCGCGCGCGTGGGCAGGCGGCGACATCGATCGCCTGGGGACTGTGGGACTCCGGCCGCGGTATGGACGCTCGCCTGCGCACCGAGGACACCTCCCGTTTCGCCCGTGACGGCATAACGGCAATGGCCGTCGAACAGGGCTTGGCCTGGTTCGACGCGGCCATTGCGCAGCACCGGGCGAGCGTGATCGCGGCATCGGTGGACCAGGCCGCACTGGCCGACCTGGGGCAGTCCGGGACATTGCCGCCGATCCTGCGGGCGTTGGTTGCGGTCCCGCGGCCCACCAGCATGCCCGAGGCCCTCCACCGGCCGGTCCTGCGAGAACGCCTCGCCCATCTCCCCGACGTCGAGGTAGGGGACGCGGTGCTCGAGACGGTGCGTACGCATGTCGCTCTCGCGCTCGGTCACGACGACTCTGCGGGCATCGATCCCGAACGCAATTTCCGTGAGCTGGGCGCGGATTCACTGACCGCGGTGGAGATTCGGAACCGGCTGAACAAGGTCACCGGCCTACGATTGCCTGCCACGCTGGTCTTCGACTACCCGACACCGGAAACTGTCGCACGGTTCGTGATCGCGCAACTGCACACCGATGGCCCAGCCGCGCACCCGGACGTGACTGCAACACCGATACCGGTCGCCGACGAGCCGGTCGCGATCGTTGGTATGGGATGTCGCCTGCCGGGCGGGGTGTCCTCACCGGAGGACTTGTGGGAGTTGGTGATCGCGGAAGGCGATGCGATCTCTGCGTTCCCCTCCAACCGCGGATGGAACGTCGAGAATCTCTTCGATCCCGAACCGGGTGTAGCTGGAAAGTCGTATGTGCGCGAAGGCGGCTTCCTGCATGATGGCGCCGCGTTCGATGCCGAATTCTTCGGTATCTCCCCGCGCGAAGCACTCGCGATGGATCCCCAGCAGCGAGTGCTGCTGGAAACGACCTGGGAAGCACTCGAACATGCCGGAATCAACCCGAATACCCTGCGCGGCAGCGACACCGGCGTCTTCGTCGGCATCGGCAACACCGATTACGGGGGCGATCCCGCTGCAGCGACCGGCTACGAGGTAACCGGCACCTCACTGAGTGTGGCCTCGGGCCGCATCTCCTACACCCTCGGCTTGGAGGGCCCGGCGGTCTCGGTCGACACCGCGTGCTCCTCGTCGCTGGTCGCGCTCCATCATGCCGCGCAGGCGCTGCGATCGGGCGAATGTTCCATGGCCCTCGCCGGTGGTGTGACGGTGATGGCGAATCTGAATGTGTTTGTGGGCTTTTCCCAGCAGCGCGGACTGGCTGCCGACGGCCGGTGCAAACCGTTCGCGGAAGCCGCCGACGGCACCGCGTGGGCGGAGGGTGCGGGCGTTTTGGTCATGGAGCGGTTGTCGGAAGCTCGTCGGCTCGGGCACGATGTGCTCGCAATCGTGCGTGGCTCGGCGATCAATCAAGACGGTGCGTCGAACGGATTGACCGCCCCGAATGGTCCTTCCCAACAGCGAGTCATTCGCCGCAGCTTGGCCAACGCCGGTCTGACGGCTTCGGATGTGGACGTCGTGGAAGCGCATGGAACCGGCACCGTTCTCGGGGATCCGATCGAGGCGCAGGCGATCCTGGCCACCTACGGTCAGGATCGTCGCACCGACGCACCGCTGTGGCTGGGTTCGCTGAAGTCGAATATCGGCCATACCCAGGCCGCTGCGGGCGTAGCG
>NZ_JBHXMY010000576.1:0-3687 GCF_042720195.1 Nocardia sp. NPDC058497
TGGAAACCGCCGTTGAAATGCAGGTCGACGGCGAACTGGGCGCGTTGCAGCATGGCGGCGACAGCGGCGGGGTCGAGGTTCGCCGCACCGGTGAGGTGGATACCGATCCGCATGACGGAGACGGGTGCGCCGAGTGCGGTGGTGTACCGGCCCCAGGTGAAACGTCGGTGACCGCTGGGATCGGTGACCGGCTGCACGCCTCCGTCCGGCAGGCGGGTGCGGAGGTTGTCGCGGGCGTTACGCGATCGGTTCGCGTTCTGTAACTGCTGGGGTGTCGGTGCGACGGATGCAGACGGGGGCGGGGTTGCGCTGCTATCGGACGAGTGCGGCGTGGCTCCGGGGGTATTCGGCAACCCGGTGGTCGGTACGGGCTGGGGCGCTGCCGCCGGTGAGTTTGTGGGAGTTGTTGTGGTGATGGGAGTTTCGTCAGGCGAGGCGGCTACTGCTCGAAGCTGCCCTCCGTCGGCCAGGTTCCCGTTGCTCGGGAGCGTGCCTCCGCCCACGACGCTGCCGATGCCGCCAGACTGTCGGTCGGGTGAAAGCTGTACGGGTTCTTGGTGATTGTCAACTGCTGGGTGGTGCTTGGGTTCTCCGTTTGCTCGAGCGCCGTCACCTGCATCTCGTACTGGACCGTGTTCGGGTCCTCCGAGATCTGAAGGAGGCTGATCCGGTGAAGCGGGGGATACACCTGGCCGCCCTGTATCGGGCGCCCCGTCTCGATCGCTTGGTCGAACTCCTCGCCGATCATCTTCGGTGGCAGGCTGCGGTGCGCCGTGATCACTCCGGTCTGCTTGTTCAGAACGTAGTTCCCCAGGCCCAGTCCCAACCCCTGCTCGAGCTCCCTGTCCGTCAGTATCGCTCGACCGACCCAGCCGTGTCTGGTCTCCATCATCATGAAGTCCCGGTCCGGGCCGAACCAGCGGGCCAGCGACTGTCTGGCCTGATCCTCCGTGAGAATTGGTTCCGCCATGCGGGTTTCCTCCATTGGGATTGATGGGTGTGAAGTCGAGAGTCACCGATGCATCGACCATCCAGGACGGGGGTACGTCGGAGGTCATGCCCGATTGCGGATCCCACCACACGGGGCCGGTGGCGCCTGGTGGGTAGACGATCACTGTCGCATGGGAGCCGTCGATTTTCGGGGATCCGTCGGCGTTGTATTCGAAGTTGCCGTACTTGTCCTGCGCGTGCCAGCTGTTGACAACCAGCGCGGATGAACCGGGACCGAGTGCCGCGACGTGATCGTGCACTGCCTGGTACTGCTCTGCGATTGATATTCCACCGAAGTGGAGCAGCCCTTCGCCGAGCCATTGCGCAGCCCTTCCGAGCCCTGAGGCTTCACCACTTTCGTTGTCAGGGGTCCCATCTGACTTCTTGTCGTTGTTGCGAGGGGCTGCTACTTGCGGTCGGCCGTAGAACGATGACAGCGCAGACAGTGAACAGTCCAAGCAGTTGTTGCGGCGTCCTCGAACCGTGGGGCCACCGTCGTTGATAGCTCCACCGTAGGAATTGGTGCGCGGATCAGCGCCGATCGTGAATTCGTTGCCGTTTCGGAGATGGTCTTCGACGTCGGTTTGGAATTGTGCTTGCTCAACCGGAGCTAGCTCATGCGGCCCGAATGCGCGGAGGTCGGAGGGGTTGGTGAAGCGGGCCGGTGTGTTGGCTCGGGCGATGTCGTTGCTGATCGCGCGGAGGTCGTTTTCGCTGAGCGGCTGGTCTGGTTTGCCAGGTGGCAGGCCCATGTGCTCGCGTAGGTCGTTGGCGAGGTCGAATCGGTGCTGTTGGGTGTTCAGGCGTAGGTCGGCGGCGTTGGGGTTTGTCGTGAGTTCGATGTCGACGAGGAGCCGGTCGCCGCCCGGGAGTTCTTGATTGTGGTTGAAGGTGGCGTCGATCGCGGCTTGGGCGTATTCGACCTCCTGGTGCAGCTCGGCCGGGGTCATGAGGTGCGCGTTGGGGATGTAGACGCGGATGGTGGCGACCGAGATCCATTGGCCGCCGATGTGGAAGCGTCGGATTTGGTAGGCGGGTGGGCGTGTTTGGGAGGGGTTGCGGTTGGTGTCGACGGTGGTGGTGCGGCCGTCTTGTGAGGGCAGGTTGCGTAGCGAGTCGCGGAATGGGCGTGCGTTGGGGCTGTGGCCTGGGTCCGGGTTCTGATCCGTTGTGGGTGTGGGTACCGGAGTTGGCGTGGTCGCTCGCGTTGGGGTTGTAGCGAGGGTTGTCGTCTGCTCCGGCGTCGTGGAGGTGGGTGTTGTTGTGGCGGGTCCGGCCGTTGGCGGGGTGGGGCTGGTGCCCAGATCCTGCTGGTTGGTCGGCGTCGATGTCGGTGTGCCGGGCGGGTTCGGTGCGGTTGCGGGGGTGTTCGGCTGGGACGCGGGCGTCGGCGGGGTGGACTGGGGAGATGTCGGGGTGCTGGAGGTCGGCCTGGGTGACGACGGTGCGGAGGTGGCGGTCGGACTCTGGGTGATCGGTGGTGTCGGTGTGGAAGTCGGTGTGGTGGTGGGTGGCGGCGTCGTTGGAGTGGTTGCGGGCGTGGGCGTTCCGGTTTGCGTTGCCGGCGTTGCGGTGGTGGCGGCAGCGGTCGACGTGTCGGGGGAAGTCGGCCGGGTGGTGTCTGCGGGCGCGGTTTGGGTGGTCGCGGGGTTCGACGGAGTTGTGGTGGGGCTGATACCGGGCGTGGTCGCGGCCGGGGTTGATGTGGCCGGATGAGTGTCCGGTGTCGTGGTGACGGGTGGCGTGGCCGGTGTCGTGGGCGTGACAGGCGGTGTCTGTGGTGTCGCCGGGGTCGTCGTGGGGGCCGACTCTGGCTGGGTGACGCCATTCGGTGTGGTCGAGGTCGGAGCCTGTTGCGCGGGAGGGGTATTCGCCGGATCAGGGTCGGTCGCCGGGCTCTGTGCGGGCAGGTCCAGTGGGTGTTGGTGGGTGACGGCGTGGTGTCGCCTGGGGTGGGCGTATCGGGTGTCGCGCCGTTCGTCGGGTTGGACGGCGGTGTGGTGTCGCCGGTGGGCGGAGCGGCGTTTGTGGGGGTGGTGTCGCCGCTGGGCGGCGTGCCGTTGGTCGGCGCGGCGTCGACAAGCGATGGCGTGACGGGAGTGCTCGGGCCTGCCGAGGGAGTATCTGCGGGCGCCGGGGTTTGGGTCGGCCCGCTGTTTTCCGGGCTGGATGGCGTGGAATCCCCGGTGTCGGGGTTGCCGTTGGGGCTGGATGGCGTGGCGTCGCCGGTATTCGGGGTATCCGGTGACCCGTTGGTGTCCGGGTTCGGCGTCGGCGAGGTGTCCCCGGTGTCCGGGGCGCTGTCGCTGTTCGGGCTGGCAGGAGCGGACTCGCCAGGCGAGGGAGTTCCGTTCGCGCCGTTGTCATTCGGGCTCGCGGTGGCGGGATCTCCGGTCGCGGTGTTCTGGGGAGATGTTGCTCCGTCAGTGGGCGAACTCGGGCCGCCCGTTTGATGCGGGGGTGGTTGGTTCGTCGTTGCTCGGGGCGGCGGGAGTGTCGGGGGTGCCGTTGTCGGTTCCGGTCGGGGGCTGGTCGCCGGAAAGTGCGTCGGTCGATGCGGGTGTGGTGGGGCCGGGGGAGTCCGTCCCTAACTCGGGAACTGTTGGAGCCGTGGCATTTCCACCGTTGGCACTGGATTCGAGAGTGCTCTGGATGCCGCCGGCGCCAGCGCTGGTGAAGGTGTCGACGCCGATGTCG
>NZ_JBHXMY010000577.1:0-3680 GCF_042720195.1 Nocardia sp. NPDC058497
CGTCACGGCCGCGGCGGTGGGTCCACCGTCGGCCGCGACGAACAGCAGCGGCCGTTGCGCCAACCCGGCATCGCGCGCCGCCACATAGGCGGCCGTCAACGCGGACGTGTGTGCGTCACCGGCGAAGTCGTCGGTCACCACGGCGCCGACCCCGAGCTCGGCGGCCAGCGCGGCGGCGAAGTCGGGCGTCGGCTTGCCGCACACGAGCACGGCCTGGGCCGCGTCGATATCGTCGGCCGCCAGCGCTTCCCGCGCCGCGGCGACCGCGTGCTCGACGAGTTCGGTGGTGTCGGTCCCGAGTTCCACCGTCAAGGCCGACCGGCCGGTGGAGCCCATCGTCGACAGCGTCACATACCCCTGCGGGTCGGGCAGCGCGTCACCGGCGCTCACGTGCACACCGCCGAAACCGACTGCGGCGGTGGAATTCTCGAGCACCAATGCCGCGCCCACCGGTTCGAACGGGAAGTCGGCGTCGGCCCGCATGGACGGGTGCGCGTCGCCGGAGACGATGACCACGTGTCCGGCGGGCAGGTCGGCCAGCAGCGACGCGGCGACACCGACGGCATTGACCACGCCGCACGCCCCGTTCATCAGGTCGAACGACAGGCACGGCACGTCACCGGGCCGGTACTCCAGGCCGATGCCCGCGGCCTGCTGGATCAGCGCCGCCACCGCTGGTTCGACGAGGTTCGCGTCGCGGTACACCCCGACATTGATCAGCGCGTCGACCTGTTCCGGCGTACAGCCCGCACCGGTCAGCGCGGCACGCGCGGCGGCGGCCGCCTGGCCCACCGAACTGACTCCGCCGGTCTGTGTCACGGCCGAAGAAATGATGATTCCCATACTGTCCTATACCCGCAGATCGCCGATTGTCACCGACAGAAACCCGGCGACCACCCCGGAGGCGGCGGGCACGAGCAGCACCTTGGACCCCGGCGCGAGCAGACCCTGCCGCACTGCGTCGTGCAACACCACGAAATGCGATGTCGACGCGGTATTTCCGTATCGGTCCAGCACGGCGAGCTTCGGCGGCATCACCGAGTCGAACTCGCGCTCGGCGATCTTGTCGATCAATTCCACCGCGGGACCGCTGAATTGGTGATGGATCAGGTAGTCGTAGCCCTCGTCGGCGAAGCTGGACTCGCGGGCGGTGAGGAATTCGCGCTGCCGCGAGGTCCACAGCAGGTACCGCGACTCGTTGTGCATCGCGCGGTTGTCGGTGTAGAGGGCGACACCGGGCCCCTGATCGCTCGGCATGCCCAGGCACAGCTTCGCGAACGCCGCACTGGTATTGAGCTCGACGTAGTCCAGGCCGGGTCCGTCGGTGCCGTCGAGGATCACGGCAGCGCCCGCGTCACCGACGGTGAGTGAGGCGAACTGCGGATCGTATTTCTGCGAGATCTCGCGCACCGCGGTGTCGGAGATCGGCGTGATGCACTCGCCGGAGACCACCATGCCCCGCCGCGCCGCACCCGATCGAATCATCCTGTCCAGCACCAGGACTCCGGTCATCATCCCGGCGCACGCGTTGGACACGTCGAAATGGATGGCGCGCGTCGCCCCGAGCGCGTTGCGCAACAGCAGCGCGAAGGACGGCTCGAAGCAGAAGTCCTCGCCGTGGGTGCGGGTGATCGAGCAGGAGATGATCACGTCCAGATCGGCGGCGGCGTACCGGGAATTCGCCAGCGCGCCGCGGGCGGCGGCCAAGGCGATGGTGAACGAATCCTCCACCGCGCCATCCGGGTCGACGCCGCGGACGCGCCGCGCCACGACCCCGCTGACCTTCTCCAGGTCCAACGGCGCGTCGACGGCCAACCGGCTCATCAACTCCGCTGTGGTCACCTCGCGGGCCGGCAGATACGCGCCGACGGCTTCGATTGTCGATCTCACCATGTGTTCACTTCCGAATATCGCGCGATGCACAATCCGCCATCAGCGCATCTCGCCGATCCTAGTCACAGACCTTCACTATTCGGTCACGGTCCACTAGATTGTGCCGGGGTGTGGAGTGCTGCCCGACGCCATGAACTCACCCTACTAGCCGCAGGTCAGCCCTGGTTGCCTGGCGTTCTGCTGCTGGGCAGGATCGCGCGGCCGATACGCAAGGTCCCCAAACTCGGCTGGTTCGTTGCCGATCCGCTGGTCGCGCGCCAGATCTACAACGACAGCACGCACTTCAGCATCGTCTCCGAGGGCGCCGCCGGGCACTGGTGGGCGCAGGTCATCGGCGACTGGGTCGAGGATCTGTTCGAGGGGCCGGGCCACACCGAGCTGCGCACCAAGGTGCGCGACCTGTTCACCCTCACCCACACCGATGCCCTTGTGGAGCGCGTAATCGGCCCCGACCTGCGGGATCTGCGCGATCGGCTCGCCGCGGGCGAGACCGTCGACATCGCCGCCCGCGCGCAGATCCTGGTCGGGCGCAGCGTGTCCGACCTGGTCGGCATGCGCCCCGAGGACATCGCCGCGGCCATCGGCGGCGACCACACCGACGACCTGAACGCGCTGTTCCTGCGGCTGTTCCACCACGTCGAGGAACTGGTCAACCTCGGTTTCGGCACCATGGCCTCGACCACCCTCGACCCGGTCGCGGTGGCCCGCGCGAAGGAACTGGCCGGGCAATTGGCTGTCAATGTCCCTAGCGCTTACGCACGCGCGGATCCCGACACCACCCTCGGGCGCTGCCGCGAGCTGGGTCTGGATGTCGAGCACGCGGCGGGGCTCGCGATTCTCATGGCAGTGGCCGGTACCGACACCCTGGCCAGCGCCATGACCAGGATGGTCGCGATCATGCACGACACCGGTCAGCACCGGGCGCTGCTCGCCGCGCCAGAGCGGCTGCCGGACGCGGTCCGCGAGACGCTGCGGGTGACCAGTCCGGCCTATCTGGTCGGGCGCTCGGTCACCGCCGACGTGACCATCGCCGGGCGCGAGCTACGCGCGGGCGAGCACGTCAAGATCCTCACCTGGACGATCAACAACGCGGTCGGCGAGTTCAGCGTGCACCGCGACTACGTGCCCGAGACCCGTCAGCTCTGGTTCGGCGGCGGCCGTCATCTGTGCCTGGGCGCGCAGCTCGTCCATTCCGAACTCACCGCGCTGCTCGCGGCGCTCACCGCCGCGGGCAGGCCGTGGGAGATCGTCGAGCGCCGCTACCGCCGCAAGGTCTTCATCCCCACCTACGAGACCCTGCGCATCCGTCTAGCGGACTGAGTACGAAGGATTTTGGATCGGGAGCCATCCGGGCCGACGGGCTGGCCGAACTCCGTTGCACACCAACCAGCGCGGCATCTCGCCGCCCTTATGGAAATGACGGACAGACAATGCGATCCATGCGCACTACCCTCCTGGCGGCAGCGCTTCTCGTCTCGGTGCTCGGAGCCTCGGCGTGTACCGACGACGATTCGACCTCCTCGGCGACGGCAACCTCCGCGCCGATGACCTCGACCGCGTCCGGCGCGAACGGATCCGCCGCAGCGGGCCTCGTCGGGCCGGGGTGCGCCGAATACGCCGCACAGGTACCCAGCGGCCCCGGCTCGGTCAGTGGGATGGCTCAGGACCCGGTGGCGACCGCCGCGTCCAACAACCCGATGCTCACCACTCTCGTGTCAGCGGTCTCGGGCAAACTCAACCCGCAGGTCAACCTGGTCGACACCCTCAACGGCGGCCAGTTCACCGTG
>NZ_JBHXMY010000578.1:0-3677 GCF_042720195.1 Nocardia sp. NPDC058497
GCTTCACCATCACCGGCGGGATGTGTCCCACCTGTGAGGGCAAGGGCAGCATCAACGACATCGACCTCACCCAGCTCTACGACGAGAACAAGTCCCTCGACGAGGGCCCGTTCACCATCCCCGGCTACAGCATGGACGGCTGGATGGGCCGAATCTACAAGGGCAGCGGCTTCTTCGACCCCGCCAAGCCGATCAAGAAGTACACCAAGAAGCAGCTCGCCGACCTGCTCTACAAGGAACCGACCAAGATCAAGGTCGACGGCATCAACCTCACCTACGAGGGCCTGATCCCCAAGATCCGCAAGTCGATGCTGTCCAAGGATGTCGAGGCGCTGCAGCCGCACGTGCGTGCCTTCGTCGAACGTGCCGTCACCTTCGGCACCTGCCCGGACTGCGACGGCACCCGGCTCAGCGCCGAAGCCCGCTCCTCCAAGATCGACGGCGTCAGCATCGCCGACGCCTGCGCCATGCAGATCACCGACCTCGCCGAATGGGTCAAGGGCATCGACGACCCCTCGGTCGCGCCGCTGCTGGAATCGCTGCGCCAGACCCTGGACTCGTTCGTCGAGATCGGCCTCGGCTACCTGTCGCTGTCGCGGCCCTCGGGCACCCTGTCCGGTGGTGAAGCCCAGCGCGTCAAGATGATCCGCCACCTCGGTTCCTCGCTCACCGATGTCACCTACGTCTTCGACGAGCCCACCGCAGGCCTGCACCCGCACGACATCCAGCGCATGAACGACCTGCTGCTGCGCCTGCGCGACAAGGGCAACACCGTGCTGGTCGTCGAGCACAAGCCCGAGACCATCGTCATCGCCGACCACATCGTCGACCTCGGCCCCGCTGCCGGTTCCAAGGGCGGCACCATCTGCTTCGAAGGTTCCGTCGACGGTCTGCGTGCCAGCGACACCGTCACCGGCCGCCACTTCGACGACCGTGCCGCCGTCAAGGACACGGTGCGGAAGTCCGACAGCGCCTTGAAGATTCGCGGCGCCAAGGCCAACAACCTGCGCGAGGTCGACGTCGACATCCCGCTCGGCGTGCTGGTCGCGATCACCGGTGTCGCGGGTTCGGGCAAGAGCTCGCTCGTGCACGGCTCGATCCCGATCGACGAGGGCGTCATCTCCATCGACCAGGCCCCCATCAAGGGCTCGCGACGCAGCAACCCCGCCACCTACACCGGTCTGCTCGACCACATCCGCAAGGCCTTCGCCAAGGCCACCGGCGCGAAGCCGGCCCTGTTCAGCGCCAATTCCGAAGGCGCGTGCCCGAATTGCAACGGCGCGGGTGTCGTCTACACCGACCTGGCGATGATGGCGGGCGTGTCCACGGTGTGTGAGGTGTGCGAGGGCAAGCGGTTCATGGCCGAGGTGCTCGAATACACCTTCGCGGGCAAGAACATCAGCGAAGTGCTGTCGATGCCCGTCGACGAGGCACGCGAGTTCTTCGGCGAAGGAGAGGCCCGCACCCCCGCCGCCCACAAGATCCTCACCCACCTCACCGAGGTCGGCCTCGGCTACCTCACCATCGGCCAGCCGCTGACCACCCTGTCCGGCGGCGAACGTCAGCGACTGAAGCTGGCCACCCACATGTCCGACAAGGGCGGCGTCTACATCCTCGACGAACCGACCACCGGCCTGCACCTGGCCGACGTCGAACAGCTCCTCGGCCTCCTGGACCGCCTCGTCGACGCGGGCAAGTCCGTCATCGTCGTCGAACACCACCAGGCAGTCATGGCCCACGCCGACTGGATCATCGACCTCGGCCCCGGCGCAGGCCACGATGGTGGCCAGATCGTCTTCGAAGGCACCCCCGCCGACCTCGTCGCCGCCCGCTCCACCCTCACCGGCGAACACCTCGCCGACTACGTCGGCGCCTGACCCGCCGTCTCCTCCCTCGATGTATCAACGCTGGGGGAGGAGGCTCAGCGCCGGTTCACGCCAGAACCTCGGTCAGCTGGTCGGTCGCCTGGATCAACCACTGCGGATCTCCGTGCCGACGTCCCCAGAGCGCGGCCTTGACCGCGCGAACCTGCGCCCAGCGGCGGGCTCGATCACGGTCGATCTCGGCTGCCTCGCAATACAGGTCCAATCCGCGACGAATGTCGGCGGCCGGGTCGGGTGCGAACAGCAGCGGCGCGAATCGGTAGCTGCGGATGACCGTGATCGTGTCGTAGGCGGGGTCGCCGACGTACCCTTTGGGATCGATCGCCAGCCAGGGCTCGCGCTCGCTCATCAGTACGTTGGCATCGTGGAGATCACCGTGGACGAGGGTCTCGGGTTGACGCGGTCCGAGCTCGCGCAAGGTCTCGGTGGCCACGTCCAGGGTGTGGCGGGGGAGTGGGTCGCCGAGTTCGGCCGCGGTCGTGCGTATCTCGTCTGCCCAATCGGCGACCACATCGCTCAATCGGGGCAGCCCGGCGGGGGCGTGGACAGCGAGACGGCGTGACAGCTGCCCGAGGATGCCGACAGCCTTGTCGAATTCGGTGACGTCGGCGAGAGTGTCGTGGCTCGTGCGCTCGAGCAGCATCGCGTACCGTTCGTCGTCGCGTTCGAACAGGTGCACCGCACCCCGGCCGTTCCACGTGGCGAAGGCGTCGGGCTCGAACACGTTGCCCGGGTGCGGAAACGAGATCTTGACGACCGCGGGCGGCCGATCGCGATGCCGCACCGGCAGCACCACTCCCACATTGCCGTGCATGATCGGCCCATCCGGTGTGCACGACCAGCGTTGCAGCAACTCATCGGCCAGGCCGGGGAGCGCGGCGATCCATGCTCGGCCGGGTTCGCCTTCGCGACTGACCGTCTCGTGGGCGAACGCCTCCGGAATGTCGATCATGATCCGACCCTATGCGCGTCATCGGGCGTGCGGCCAGTACGGATGTGATCTATCTCGCCGCCATCGGCTCTGGTCTCCGCTGTGGTCACGGGTTTAGCCTGATACCCCGCGTGTGGCCGAAATCGATTGTACTAGAAGGATATTCGGTGCAAATCGGACATCTCCAGTCCGGTTGATGATCGGCTGATTTCGCCGTGCGCGCACTGCCGTCCCGGGAGACGTCAGCCATCCGGGCCGACGGCAGAATCCTGGCAAGGAGCTGCACCGGTGTCGGTTCGTCACAATGCCCCCGTTCGATCCGTCATGACCCGCCGCGGCGCACTCGCCGCCCTCGCACTACTGGCCGTCGCCGGCTGCGGCGGCTCCGACGCGACCACACCGCACTGGGACTACGCCGCCGACGGCCCCGACCACTGGGCCGACCTCGACCAGCACTACGCGACCTGCCGAAATGGTCACGCCCAGTCGCCGATCGACCTTTCCGACGCCACCGAGTCGCACCCCGCCGGCCACATCGAGATCGCCTACCGGCCGATCCCCGCGGCCACCCTGACCAACAACGGCCACACCATCCAGGCCACCGTGCCCGCCGACTCCGGCAACCGGATCATCGTCGACGGCACGCCGTTCTCCTTGGCCCAGTACCACTTCCACCTGCCCAGCGAGCACACCGTCGACGGCGCCGAGACCGCCATGGAACTCCATCTCGTGCACACCGACCAGACCGGCCGGCTGGCCGTCCTCGCGGTCCCGCTGCGCGCCCAGGAAGCGCCAGCGCCGCTGAGCCAAGTCCTCACCGCATCCCCGGACCGAGTCGGTGCCACCCGCACACTGAGCAATAT